>SEDW01000537.1 GCA_004193325.1 Pseudomonadota bacterium
TTTGCCATATATTTTGAACTTGTTGGCTTTGATAGGACGAAAATAATGCGAAAGCACGAAGTACAGTGGCTGTTCACGAGTAAAAAATGTCACTTGTTCATCATCAATTTCGATATTCAGAGGATATACGATTTCGGGCTCGAAAAAATCATCAGGCTCACCGCGCTCAAGCAGAGCAAAGCCAAGAGCCTTTCGAATTGCTTCTTCAGTCATCTCTCTCATGGGGTTCACAGTACCCAATACGGGATCAATAACATATGCCTTCATGACGCCGCCGCACTCCTAAATGCTTAATGTTTATGCAAGTCCCATCCCTTATATTTTCTCTATCCGTTATTATTGACAATAAGTTTTTGTTAATGCATTTTGACTTTAGTCCTGAATCGATTCGAGAACACGAGTCGTACATAGCCGTTGGTGGCAAATTTCAAGACGACGGAGCACTCCCCCCTATTGTTCTATAGGCTCTGTCCTTCGCGAGATGCTGAACGACTTGCGCTTTCCAGCGCGGGAAATGAGGTATTTTGTGAAAGCGTTCTTGATAGATTCAAAAGCTCAGAAAACAAGCCAGATCGACATCAACCCTGATGAGAAAGACATCCGCCTCGCGCTACTCGGAAAGAATCATCGATTTCTCGATAAATTCACCTCTGTTTTGAAATCCTCTGAACATGCCACTCCTCATACTCGATTAAAATCTTCAGATGCGCTGCAGAACACGAATATTCGTGTGTATTTTTTTGTAGAACAATCAGGCTACCAGCTGAAGCATTACGTAAGATTGCTAAGCAAAATTGCAAGGGACGAGCCGATTTTTTGCGGTAGAATCCTAATCTTCGGGAGCGTTGGATCTCGCTTAGTTGATTGCCCGCAAAAAGTTCGGACTCCGGGTTCTTTAAGATTCCCCCACAACAGAGATGAACAGCCAGCCTACTTTTCAAGCCTTAAAACTTTTGCTTTTAAATCAGATTGCAGAATGTCAAAAGATGATTTTGAGAGAGCTGAACGCAGGCTAAATGAAATTTATAAAAATAGGTTCGTAACCAAAGCCCATCTCTATTCCCAATAACGACTCCACTAACGAATGCAGACCACCGAAACGTCGTTAAACATTTGTTTAGCAAACACCTTGCGTGTTTAGGGAATAGTGATGAACGGATACTATAATCTTGCAGATCTTTATGATCGAGGCTTGACTCTTCGTGTTTTGAAGTCTTTCTCCATCGAACCCGATTTAGTCGATTTTGACGACCGGACCTTTCTTTACGAACAAGAGAGAATAGACAGGTATCTCGAACAACCCCACATCTCTATTAGAACTCAAAAAGTGAGTTCGAAATTGATAGCCTCAGGACGTTTGACAGGCGATTCGAAAGGTATCACCATCGCAGTCGATCGACTTCTTGAGTCCTTAGTATGTAGACGCATGAGCCAGTCACATCTTATCGCCGAAACGGCTATAAAGTTCCAAACGCCAAATCCGACCCAGAACCAATGCTTCTTGATCTATCGCGATCACTTTACAAATCTTCGCCCCCTTCTGAAATCAATAACTAGTGAGAGAATCAGGTTCCAGTTTGAAGATCGAGCTCAGAACTACGTTAGTCGTCAGATGTTGAAGTTAATTTTTTAAGGTTGGAAAACACAATGTTAAGTTTGGAATGGAACGAAGGAAACGAAATTTCGTTAACCGTTAGAGAAGCTCTAGCTTCATCAGGGTATTTAGGAAAAGAGGGTTTCTTATTCGAATTTAGCACCGACATACCACCCACGTTCGTATTAATGCTAAGTAATCCGACGGCAACCGAAATCGCTTCCGTAAAAACAGGCGGTTTTCGTTTCTATTTAGCTGACATCGATGATCTCATTTGGTTATCAGCAGTTTCGGAAAATGGCGAGATGGAGATGGACGGCCCTTTTTCTCCGGGACTCTACCCAGAACAAAAATGGCCTGTCAAAGTTCTCAAACAACTCCTCGGAAAGACTTTGGACTCAGAATTTATTTTTACAATGGTGCTTATCGATTCTAAAAGCTCATACATAAAAGCAGTGAGAGAGTTCAAGATGAATAGACACTTCGAAAGAGCGCTGAGCGCCCTCTATTACGAAAAAATCCGGCAATCGTTCGACAGTGAAGCGAATGACGCGACCATCCTCAAGATCACATCATTTCTTTCTCCATCTCAAATCGCCACTTGTGCGACAGCTGAATGCTACATAGCTGCGCGCCGCCAGTAGCATGTTTTGGCTTCCGTCCACTAGATAGGACGGAAGCCGCAACGAACTTATTTCCCGCCCTGAACAGCCTTCTGAAAGATGACTCGTAGATCTTTTTGGTGTTTGCCTCCTCCCGAGGGGACACCGTTAAAACTCTTCCATGTCGACTTCAAATGCTCTTTTCGCACATTCGGAGCTACGGTTGCGTCTAAAACTGTCGCTACGATTTTTTTCATTGGCTCTTGCCAGTTTCTGCCGCCACCGTTAATGCGCGCTCTAGCGAGCATTGCAGACCCGTTGAGAAGTATCTTACGAGCCGCTATCTGGTATTCACGAGCATTACGTCCTGTCCCCGAGGGAATTTCAACATCTCCGATTAAACCGGCAACATCCAGGCAAGATTGTCTTAGCCGACTATAGACACTGTCATCGTATTTTCCTTTAGTAAGGCTTCGACGGAATGCTTCCGAGTCCGACTTTCTATTTTTTACTGTGACAGCGAAAACATGTTCGAGTAAACGTTCGGGCTCAAGTTGTAGAATCTCTTCCTCCGTCATCGTAGACTCCATCACCCTCCAAAAACTCGTCGATCTCATTCCATCAAGGAACTCGGTATATCCTTGAATGAGCGGATAGAAACCTACCTGGTTGTATTCTGCTTGTGTTAGCGCTCTGCGGTTTCGGTTGCGCACCAAGAACAGTTCCAT
>SEDW01000538.1 GCA_004193325.1 Pseudomonadota bacterium
ACTTCATCCCGATAGGATTTGAAGAGGCGAAGCTGACCCTTGTCGCGAACCTGGGGAAAGGCATGATAGATCACGCTTGCCTGCGCGCCCTTGTGATATTCCTGAGGTCCATAGACATTAAAAAATTTGAAACCGAACCAAGCCGGTGGGGCTTTTTTCTGCTTGATAGCCCAGACGTCGAAGAGCTGTTTGCTCCAGCCGTATTTATTGATGGGCACGAGACGAGGAAGATGTTCGTGACGATCGGAAAAGTTTTCTTCTTCGGCTCCATAGGTCGCCGCAGAGGATGCATAGAGAAAAGGGATCGAAAGTTTGGTGCATAGATCCCAGAGCGCTTTGGTAGAAAGCACATTGTTATTCATGAGATAATCGCCGTCTCTTTCAGTCGTTGCCGAACAGGCTCCGAGATGAAAAACAGCTTCGATCTCTTTCTTATGCTCTTCGATCCAGGCCGGAAAAGTCTCTTTGGGTACGACGTAATCGATATGTTGGCGGGCGAGGTTTTTCCATTTATCGCCGAGGCCCAGGTGATCCACGACGACAATATCATCGCGCCCACTTTGGTTAAGGCCCCACACTATGGCACTCCCTATAAAGCCAGCACCACCTGTTACCAGTATCATCTCGATCCTTTCCTACAAACGTGTTGGCATTTCCTGTAAGCGGCCTTTGCAAGGCTATTTAATCTAGGATATATCTGCCTATGTATTCATCAAAAACACTGCCCATCATACGCTAAGGAGCAAGCTTTTCCATGTATCATCTTGAGCACGACCGACCAATAGTCCAAAAATATGGTGGAACCTCGGTAGGAAGCTTGGAGCGTATCGATGAGGTGGCTAAGCGTGTTGCGGACCAATACCATTCCGGAATCAAAAAAATCGCCATCGTCGTAAGCGCAATGTCCGGAGAGACCAACCGTCTCGTCGATCTCGTGAACGGCATCAATCCTCGCACCTCGCCTCGAAATTATGACATGGTCGTCGCAGCCGGCGAACAGGTTTCCGTTGCGTTGATGTCAGCTGCTTTGGAAAAACACGGCATTCCCTCCAAGGCTTTTCTAGGCTACCAGTTAGGCATAGTCACCGATAACTTTCATTCCAAAGCTCGCATTCAGAAAATCGAATGTGCAAAACTTCATAAATGCTGGGAAGAAGATGCTATCCCCGTCGTCGCAGGATTTCAGGGAGTGACGGGTGATCTCGAGATCACCACTCTCGGACGCGGCGGCTCGGACACGAGCGCAGTGGCCCTTGCCGTGGCTCTGGATGCAGCCTTCTGTGAGATCAATACCGATGTCGATGGTGTCTTCACTGCCGATCCCCGGATCGTTCCTGAGGCCCGTCTCGTGAAAGAAATGGATTTCGAAGTTGCCCTGGAGATGGCGTCACTCGGCAGCAAGGTATTGCATAGCCGCTGTGTGGAACTCGGCGCGAAATATCATATGCCAATCGTAGTTCGCAATACATTCAAGCCCAATGATCATGCAAGGACCTTCATTATGAACTTCAGCAATGAGCGTAAGCTCGAAGCTCCGATCGTTTCCGGAGTCACACTCGATAGAAACGTCGTTCGCCTTTCCCTTCATAATCTTCCGGCCCGTGGCGGAATCATCGGCGCCGCCTTTCAACTCATCGCTGAGAACGGCGTAAACGTCGACATCATCGTGCACAACCGTTCGAACGACAGCGATCGTATGCGTGTTGGATTCACCATTGGTTCAGCTGATCTGCTTCGCACCAAAGAACTCCTCGAGCGTTGGGTCATCGAAAAGAAACTGGGCGCTTATGTGGAAGTCGAAGAAGGCCTCTCGAAGGTCTCCGTCGTTGGCCTTGGTATGCAGAGCCATCCCGGTGTCGCAAGCCGCGTGTTCAGCGTTTTGGAGGATGCAGGAATTGCTCTTCACATGATCTCGACCTCAGAAATCAAGATCTCCTGTGTGATCGGCGAGAAGGAAGGCGAATCCGCTGCCCGCGCTCTGCACAAGGAATTCGTACTGCCGGAAGGCGAAGCCTGAGTTTTCATATTCGGTCCACTTCACAAAATAAAAGAGCCTG
This sequence comes from Pseudomonadota bacterium, assembly GCA_004193325.1. Classification (GTDB taxonomy): domain Bacteria; phylum Bdellovibrionota_B; class Oligoflexia; order Oligoflexales; family Oligoflexaceae; genus Oligoflexus. The sequence continues at coordinate 2,058 of SEDW01000538.1, forward strand.
AGAAATAATTTTTCTCAGGCTCTTTTATTCGTTTCATAGATCGGGAACAGAAATCATTTGCCTTTGAAGTGGCGAACCCATTTCGTGACTTCGTCGATCTCAGCATCGTTCAGAGCGCCGCCCCAAGGAGCCATCGTCGCGCTTAGGCCAACCGATGCGCCGCCTTCTTTGATGACTTTATGAATATGCGCGTCATCCACTTTACCTTGCCATGCAACGTCTGTGAAGTTACGTGGTTTTGGATTCAATCCTGCTGCGCCAGGGCCATCAGCCTTGCCGTCTATGCCGTGACAGGCTGCACAGAACTGCTCAAATTTTTGCTGACCGACGCTTTGTGGTGCTCCGCCCGTTGTGGCTGCCACAGGAACTGGGATCGTGCCTTCAGGAGTCAACGTCTGCTCTGCCTTCGCAAATGTTTCCTCTTGCTTGAACATTGCTTGATCTTGTCTTGGATTGTGTTGATCAACACAGGACTTACAAGCGGTCAAAACCACCCCAAAAGCGAGGGAGGAAAGAACCAAGAGGGTGCGTCTCATCTTCATGTTGTCTCCGTAATTAACGATCCAGGGAGCCACTTATAACACAACCAGCGAGGAGGGCTCCAAAAAAAATAGCAAACGACTGCGTGTTTCCAGGTACAAAAAAATTCGATAAAACGCTGCAAAAAAGATCTGCTGCTACCCAATTGACTCACCAATTCCAGTTGATTCGAGCTTGAACGAGGCGCATGCTTTTTTGACGAACGTCTTTCCCTTTGAGGAAGTGAAAATTTTGGTACAGACGATCATAGCGCTCCTGATGGGATTCAAGCAAGAAACTCCAACCGTCACGATCAATCTTTCCGAGACCATACGTCCACTCTCTGAGCCGAGATCTTGAGAAAGAATCTCAGTTGGATCGAGCGCTAGATTAGTGGGGGTGGAAAGGCGGCGATCGTCCGATCGATCGATCCTTGTCCTCTGCCAACCCAAAGACGCTTCGAGACCACGAAATCCCGAAAGCTGACCATTGAGTGCAAGGCTCGCGGCGAGACGTTGATTATGAAATCCCTTGTGGGCCTCAGCACGATCGTCGAGCCACCAGACAGCATCCTTTGGCAAACTGTTCTGATCCTCGGAGTAGGCAAGCTGTAGCGAAAGCGCTTTTTGCCAGTACCATTTGAATCGCGCGCCGAGATAGAGATCACCGTCATCGGATTCGAGACGTTCGCCTTCGCCGAGTCCGACGAGCAGATCGCCGACAAAGATATCGGAATTTGTGAAGCTCAGCCGGCTCACCGTTTGTTTCCAACCAATGTCCTGCAGCTTATTGGCAAAGGCTAGATAACTTGCATTGGGAATCAGTGTGGTGCCGCTCGAATCTTCGGCATGGAGTGACCAGCGCGGAGACAATTCGATGCCAACGCCGTAATTCGCGAGCCAGCTTTTTTGTGGTGGAAGCGCCTGCATGTTAAGATCAAG
>SEDW01000539.1 GCA_004193325.1 Pseudomonadota bacterium
GTCCTTAAAAACATCTACCTCTCTTATTTCTACGGAGCCAAGATCGGTGTCCTCGGTGCTAACGGCTCCGGTAAAAGTTCACTTCTCAAGATCCTCGCCGGCGTAGATGAAACCTTCACGGGTGAGACTCACCTCTCGGAAGGCTATACCGTTGGCTACCTCGCCCAGGAACCGAATCTCGAAGCCGGTAAGACGGTAAAAGAGATCGTTCAGGAAGGTGCCGCTCAAACCGTAGCTCTCATGAAAGAGTACGAAGAAATCAATTTGAAATTCGGCGAAGACATGACTCCCGACCAGATGGATGCGTTGATCGCACGTCAGGGCGAAGTTCAGGATCTTCTCGATCGTATGGATGCCTGGACTCTCGATGACCGTCTGAGCTTCGCGATGAGCGCGCTCGACTGTCCTCCGGAAGACGCTATCGTCGATCACCTCTCAGGTGGTGAGCGCCGTCGTGTGGCTCTCTGCCGTCTCCTCCTACAGAAACCGGACATTCTTCTCCTGGATGAGCCTACCAACCATTTGGATGCAGAATCGGTCCGTTGGCTTGAGAAGCATTTGCAGGAATACAAAGGCACCATCATCGCCGTAACCCACGATCGTTATTTCCTTGATAACGTTGCGGGCTGGATTCTTGAACTTGATCGCGGCGCAGGTATTCCTTGGAAAGGGAACTATACCTCGTGGCTTGAACAAAAAGAAAAACGTCTTGAGCAGGAAGAAAAAGGCGAAAGCAAACGCCGTAAATATCTTCAGCAGGAGCTTGAGTGGGTTCGTCAATCCCCGAAAGCCCGTCAGGCGAAGAACAAGGCTCGTATCTCGGCCTACGAAAAACTCTTTAATGAAGAATCCCGCGGCCAGGACAAAGATCTTCAGATCTACATTCCGCCCGGTCCTCGTTTGGGTGACATCGTTATCGAAGCGGATCATGTTAAAAAGGCTTTTGGCAACAAGACGCTTTTCAATGATCTGAACTTCAAACTCCCAGCGGGTGGTATCGTCGGCATCATCGGCCCGAACGGTGTTGGTAAAACAACGCTCTTCCGCATGATCGCTAAGGTCGCTGAGCCGGATGCTGGTTCCTTCACTGTTGGTCAGACTGCAGTTGTCGGTTACATGGAGCAGTCTCGTCTTGGTTTGAATCCAGAAGACACGATCTATCAGGCTGTCTCCCAGGGTGCGGACAACGTCATGCTTGGTAAGCAGGAAGTCAACGCTCGCGCCTACGTGAGCCGCTTCAACTTTAACGGTCAGGATCAGCAGAAGAAAGTCGGTGACCTCTCCGGTGGAGAGCGTAACCGCATTCAGCTGGCTCTCCTCTGTAAGTCTGGAGCCAACGTCCTTCTTCTCGATGAGCCTACCAACGATTTGGACATCACCACCATGCGTGCGCTCGAAGAGGCTCTTCTGGGCTTTGCCGGTTGCGCTGTGGTCATTAGCCATGATCGCTGGTTCCTCGACCGTATCTGTAGCCACATCCTCGCTTTCGAAGGCGATGGTGAAGTCTACTGGTACGAAGGTAACTTCTCTGACTTTGAAGAAGATCGCAAACGTCGCCTCGGTGCTGACGCTGATGTTCCTAAACGTGTGCGTCGCGCCCGTTTGGAACGCTAATAAACTGAAGAAAGAAATACGACTATGAGCAAGGCGCAGCAAAACGCAATAAGCCCGACCCGCAGCGAAGATTATGCAGAATGGTACCAACAGGTCGTTAAAGCAGCTGACATGGCTGAGAACTCATCGGTTCGCGGCTGTATGGTCATCAAGCCTTGGGGCTATGCGATCTGGGAGAACATGCAAAAGGTTCTCGATGGCAAATTCAAGGAAACCGGGCATGAAAATGCTTATTTCCCTTTGTTTATCCCATTAAGCCTGATGGAAAAAGAAGCTCAGCACGTCGAAGGCTTTGCCAAAGAATGTGCTGTCGTCACTCACCATCGCCTCGAAGCAGGCCCGAACGGAACTCTCGTTCCTGCCGGCAAGCTCGATGAACCTCTCGTTGTCCGTCCGACTTCAGAGATGATTATCGGACTTTCCTATGCGAAGTGGGTTCAGTCTTATCGCGACTTGCCTATTCTCATCAACCAATGGGCCAACGTTGTCCGCTGGGAAATGAGAACGCGCATGTTCCTTCGCACCACTGAATTCCTTTGGCAGGAAGGTCACACTGTTCATGCCACCTCGGAAGAAGCGGTCGAAGAAACCCTGAAGATGCTTGACGTCTATGAAGACTTCGCCAAGAACTACCTCGCGATGCCAGTCATCAAAGGCGAGAAGGCGGATCACGAGCGTTTCCCGGGTGCAGATGACACTTACACTATCGAAGCGATGATGCAGGACCGCAAGGCTCTCCAAGCGGGAACCTCGCATTTCCTCGGTCAGAACTTCTCGAAAGCGATGAACATCAAATTCCAAAACGAGAAGGGCGATGACGTACACGCCTGGACTACGTCTTGGGGCGTCTCGACCCGTATGGTCGGCGGTTTGATCATGACTCACTCCGACGACGATGGCCTGGTCTTGCCACCACGCATCGCGCCTAAGCATGTTGTGATCATGCCGATCTTTAAGACGGACGAAGAAAAAGCAGCGGTCATGGAATACTGTAAATCGCTTGAAAAAGAGATTGCAGCCACATCGTTTGCGGAAGAAAAAATCCGTGTCTTCATCGATTCCCGCGATCTTCGCGGTGGTGAGAAGGCCTGGCAGCACATCAAAAAAGGTGTGCCGGTCCGCGTTGAAGTCGGTCCTCGTGATATGGCTTCGGGCTCGGTATTCGTAGGCCTTCGAACTCTTGGTCCTAAAGAGAAAAAAGGTGTGTCGCGCGCGGAATTCGTGGCGAACCTGCCGCAAACTCTCGCCGATATGCAGCAGTCTCTCTACGACAAAGCTTTGGCTTTCCGTAACGAGCATACGA
>SEDW01000540.1 GCA_004193325.1 Pseudomonadota bacterium
TGGCTTTCTCAGCCTTTTGCCGGCGGCGTATTTTGCCACTTTCAATAAGCTGCGGGAGGACTATCAAATCTTTCTCGCAAGTCTGCCTCAGACTAAAGCGACCTGGCTTCGCGTCGATCTCTCATTTGTGATCACGCTCTTCCTTTTAATCGCGGCGCCGACGGGCGCGCTCTTGGTTGGACGCGGCTATATCCCGGCATTGCTGCCCCTGATCAGCCTCCCGCTCCTGGCCCTTCGCTACCTCGCCTTTCACACGTCGACAGACACGAAGGAGAAATCGACCACCGCGGTGACGATTCTCTACGGGAGCCTCATCTGGTTTGGGGCCGTGGGCTGGATTGCTGAAAACGCTTTAAAGGCGCTTTTTCGCGTGCTTGAGTAAGAGTTCCGCCGAACGGGAATCCTGAAACTGCGCGGCGATTTTCTTCCGGGAAGCCGAACCCAAACGATTGGCGAGCGCGGGATTATTCAAAACTTTTTCGAGTCCGGCAGAGATCGATGCCACGTCCTCCGCTTCGACCAACACACCATCCTGATCGGCATCCACCAGTTCCTTGACGCCGCCGCCGGAGGTCACGACCACTGGCATCTCCAGGGCCATCGCTTCCATAATCGCGACGCCGAGAGGTTCTCCAAGACTCGCGAGCGCGAAGAGATGGCTCTCGATCAATCCATCCCGAATCACCTGCTCAGAGACAGCGCCGAGGAGTTTAACTTCGCGATTGATATTGAGTTCGTCGATGAGGGCCTGCAATTCCAGATGATAGCCACTGCCGCCCAGTTCATCTTCGCCCGCAATGTTCAATTCCACCCTTTGGCCCTTGTCACGCAGAAGCGCTACGGCGCGAATGAGATCTGCATGACCTTTGCAAGGATTGAGACGGCCCACGCAGTAGATGCGGCCCACTCCTTGGCCCTGATAAGCTTCGTAGGGCGCTTTCCTTTTGAAGACCTGAAGATTCACACCCATCGGTGCAATATAAAGCTTTTTCGTGGCGGCTTCGCCAAGCTCGCTGCGAATTTCACCGAAGAGTTTTTGCGTGATCACGATTCCGAAATCCGCGTGGCTCCACTTTTCCTTTTGATTTGGACCGTAGTCACTAAGAGGGCCATGAAGGGTCAAGCTATAGGGAAGTCCGGAAAGTATTTTGGCAAAAAGAGCGATATTCGCGGCATTAGCAGCCGAATGAACGTGCAAATGATCCCAACCTTTATCCTTGGCGATAAGGCTCAAGGCCGCACCAAAAAAGGCTAGACCGAGAAGTTCGACTTTCCCCTTCAAAGGCAGTCCCGATTTCTGAATCGATCTGAGGCAATGTATCCATCGAAGGGGACTAAATTGCAAGGCGCAGCCTAGCAGTTTTAAGAGGAGTAAAAAATTGAGCTCTCCGCCGAGGAGATAAATCGTCCGCGCCTTGGCCTTATCCGACCAGCTGTGTGAACTGATCTTAAGCGGGGGCTTCCTCGTGGAAACGATATCCACCTTGGCTCCGAGCGCTTCCAGCCGCTCGAGTTCGCGCCAGAAGAATATGTGCGTTTGCCCTGGAAATTCCGGGACGAAGTAGCCGAGCTTGATTCCCACGGATGTAACTCCTCCGCTTGGTCAGGAGACAGGTTTAGTGCAGGACCCTTCACCTCAGTTTATGGGCCCTTACTAGTCTAACCCATTTCCGGGGAGTTCGAGATAACGAGCTTTCTTGGATAGAGCAACGCGATTCCAAGGATAAGTATCAATAGCAGTACAAGCGAAGCGTAAGCGGTTCCCAGATCGAGACCGCCCTTGTCTGCACTCTTCGTGAGCAAATCTCCAAAAGTCGCCCCAAAGGGCCTTGTCAGAACAAACGCGCACCAAAAAAGCAAAACACGAGATAGCGAAGTCCATTTAAAAGAGATCAAAATCACCAGCAGTAAACCACTGATCAGAAGCCAGCTACCAAGAAATCCCAGCCCAGAATCGTCTGCAAGAAAATCTCCCAAAGCTGTGCCGAGTGTGTTCGAAAAGAGTATGGTCAACCAGTAGAAGACCTCAGCCTTTCGACTTTGAATCCTTTCAACTGAAAGTGTGCCAACGCTAAGTTTCCAAAGGACCATGATGGTAAAAAGAATAGTGATCAATATGAGGGCGCCTTTGGAGTAACCGAGTCCCAAGGTTCGGTCCATGTAGTCGGACAATGTCGTTCCGGCAGTACTTGTCGCGACGATAACAGACCAATATAGGAACGGCCGATGTTTCCTCGACAGAAGCTGGGCGAGGAGCGAGAAGAGGAAAAAGGAGAAAAAGATGGCGGTGCTTGCGAGATAACCCACCTCCATAGTCATGGAGAGCCAGTCGCCACCTGTCTCGCCCAAGGTCGTTGCCGTTATCTTCAAAAACCAAAACGCCCCGGTAATCGCCGGTAACTTGTTTACGAATTCGTGACCCGACATTTCTTTTGAAACGCTCATTTCGGACTCCGCCTCTGCCATTCAATAAATTCAAATGTAGGGTTTAGTGATGAATCCGACATGATTTGTATTTAAAAAAAACGCACGTTTTCCAATATTCCCTCATAAAGCGGCTGCCTTACTTATTGGGATAACGCGTCTTTGCCAAGGCCAGCGCTTCTTCCTTCGTGGTCCAAAATCCGCGGCGGTACGCAATCTTCAGATCATTGAGAAGTGCACCGAGTTCAGGACCTGGCTGCAGCTTGAGATTCTGTATGAAGTATTGTCCATTAATTGGGCAATTTCTTCGTGCGTGATGAGTGGAGATCGTTTTTCCGATGATCGCGAGCGCCGGGTTCGGCCGAAGGATCGACCAGGTGGGGTAAAGGAAATCGTCCCAAACCCCTTCCCAGAGCTGGCCCTCGACTCGATCGAGCCAGTCGTAGACGCCAGCCGGATCATCGGGATGGGAGGGTAAGAGGTAATCGAGC
>SEDW01000541.1 GCA_004193325.1 Pseudomonadota bacterium
CGAACTCCGAAAAAAGCCATGTTGCCAATCCTTGCCGCTGTCGGCGGGATGATTGCCCCTGCTCTCGTCTATCTCGCTATCGAACGGCATGGACCGGGTGCGAAAGCCTGGTCAGTGCCAATGGCGACCGATATCGCCTTTGTTGTGGGGTTTTTATCCCTGCTTGGCAAAAGAGTTCCTTATAATCTTAAAATTGCTCTGCTCACGCTCGCCATCGCTGACGATATCGGAGCGATCTTTGTCATCGCCGCCGTCTTTACCCAATCCATCGCCCACGAATATCTTCTGGCGAGTCTTGGCTTTTATGGTCTCGTCTTCGTTTTGAACTACCTTGGAGTGAGACGCATCCTCCCATATCTCATCATGGGTTTTGCGATGTGGTATTGCCTTCTGCGCTCGGGGATTCACCCAACGATTGCAGGCGTTCTCCTGGGGCTCGCAGCTCCAAGCACAAGGCTCATTTCCACGCAGCCTCTTCGCCGCTTTCTCGAAGGTTATAAAGAAAAATTGGATGTGGAAGGGGACGAAGTCGATCGGGAGAATCTGCGTGCGGTGGCGAGAGAAGCGAGCTCGCCCATGGAACGGCTTCAGATCGATCTGCACGCCTGGGTCGCGTTTTTGATTATGCCTCTCTTTGCGTTTGCTAATGCCGGCGTAGCTGTTCAACTCAGCGCTTTGGAATCGACGACCGCCTGGGCGGTTATCATCGGTCTGGTCGTTGGAAAGCCGCTTGGGATCTTTTGTATGACCTGGGTGGGAACAGCGTTCCGCTGGGTGGCTTTACCCGAGGGCGTGAGTCAACGTGTGTTCTTTGCCGGCAGTTGTCTCGCGGGCATTGGTTTTACGATGTCGATCTTCATCGCGACCCTCGCGCTCGAAGATGAAGTGTTGGCCTTCGCCAAGGTCGGAACCCTCGTGGGCTCCGCATTGAGTGCCTGCATTGGACTCTACCTCCTGCATCGCTTTTTGGACCGCAGAGAGATTCAGGTCGCAATCCCAGCGCCTGCTTCAATCACCGAGTAGATCGAGGATATCCTGCCTTGTGATCGCTGGAGCGGAGCCTTCGCCAAGGCTTGCTTCGGCAAGTGCCCGCTTTGCATTCTGCAGATCCATAATCTTTTCTTCGACCGTATCCATCGCCACCAAAGGATGAATCATCACCGTCCGGTCCTGACCGATTCGGTGCGCGCGGTCGGCTGCCTGATCGGCGGCCGCGGGATTCCACCAGGGATCGAGAATAAAGACGTGATCCGCCTGTGTAAGGTTGAGGCCAACCCCACCGGCTTTAAGCGACATGATAAGGACTGGCGGCCCGTTCGGATCCTGGAACTGATCGACGATCGACTGGCGATCCTTGGTACTGCCGTCGAGACGAAGAAATTTTATACCGGCTGCCTGAAGCACAGGTTCCACGAGATCAAGTAGTCCCGTCCACTGGGAAAAGACCAGGGCTTTGTGATCTTCTGCCAGAGCTGTTTGCAGCGTGTCGATGAGCAGCGTGAGTTTGGAGCTCAGGGCTGCATCCTGCCCAGGCACGAGCGCCGGATGACAACAGACCTGTCTCATTCGCAGAAGAGCTTCGAGGGCTTCGAAGATGGAGCCACCCGCTTTGAGTTTATTCAGTACCTCTTTTTTGGTCGTTGCATAAATTGCTTCGTAGAGTTTTCTTTCCTCAGGCCAGAGTTCCGAATAAAGAATTTTTTCGATTCGCGGCGGCAAATCTTTGGCTACCTGAGTCTTCAAGCGTCTCAAAATAAAGGGTCGGAGAATCTTGCGAAGGCGCTTCGCAGCATCGTCGTCCCCGTCTTCAATGGGTTTGCTCCAGCGCTCCCGGAAATCTTTTTTCGTTCCTAAAAGTCCCGGGTTTAAAAAGGCGAAGATGCTCCAGAGATCTTCGAGGCGATTTTCTACAGGGGTTCCACTCAAAGCGATTCTAAAATTCGAACGGAGCCCGAAGGCGGCCTGAGCCACCTTACTGTCCGGATTTTTAATCGTCTGCGCTTCGTCGAGAACAATCGTTTCCCAAATGCGCTCCTGCAATTTCTCGAGGTCCTGGCGCAAAAGACCATAGCTCGTGAGGATGACATCGGCCTCATCATCCCACTGCCTTCCGCTGCCGTGATAGAGCGAGACTTTTAGGTTCGGGCGAAAGCGCGCGAGTTCTCTCTTCCAGTTGGGCAGAACGCTGGTCGGTGCGATGATGAGGGTGTGGCGTTTGAGACAGGAAATAGCCTGCAACGTCTTACCAAGACCCATATCATCGGCGAGCAGAGCGCCGAGTTCAAAGGACTGCATCTGCTGGAGCCAGGCGACGCCTTCCATCTGATAAGGCCGAAGCGATACGGTCGTCGCCATTTCCTTCGGCAGGGCGAGCGGGAGCTTGGACCAATCACAATCCTTCAAGCGATTGAAGATCATCAGATCCGTAGGCAGATCCATATCAAGTTCATCGAAGAGTTCCAGCGCCTGAGCAAATGCGGCTTTAGGAAGAGTATCCTGATCGCGCTGGGCGGTCATGAGGTCCATGATTTTGGAACCGTACTTTTGCATCCAATCGGCAGGCAGCTGCGCAAAGCCTCCACCGAAGAGTGGCACCAAACTTTTTCGTTCCTGAAAGGCGCGGATCACATCGCTGGCTTTGGCCTGACTCTCGCCCTCTTCAAATTCGAGTTCGAGGCGGCCCTGATTCCATTTTACTCGCGGCGTGAGAAGACCGGCTTTGCGAAACTGATCGGCCCCGTTGCCGCGAATCTGTCCCTGCCAGTTCTCAAGGCCTTCCACGACACGAATCGCCTCCTCAGCTCCCATCATCTTGGCCTGATAGAGTTCAAGATTTTGCAGGCGCCAGAGTTGATCTTTGAGGCGGCGTTCTTCATCGTGATCCCGCTTCGGCACTTGATTGCCAAGGGGACGA
>SEDW01000542.1 GCA_004193325.1 Pseudomonadota bacterium
GTGCCTTCAGGCGGAAAGATTTTAGATATCGGCTGTGGTGCTGGCTTTATTTCCAATCAGTTAGCCGGCGAGGGTTACGATGTCAGTGGAGTCGATCAGTCCACAAGTTCGCTCGCTGTTGCCCGAAGGCATGCCCCCTCTCAGGCAAAGGTCGAATACTCCACGGGTGATGCCTATGCCCTACCCTTCCCGGACGGCACCTTTGATTCGGTGATGCTGCTCGATTTTTTAGAACATGTGGAAGAACCAGGGCGAGCCATTGCCGAAGCCGCAAGGGTTATGAAGCCCGGTGGCGTTCTCCTCTTCTACACCTTCAATCGCACCTTTCTCGCCGGCCTGCTCGCAGTCCATGCGGTGGAATTTATCGCTCGCGATTGTCCGAAGAACTTTCACCTCCTCCGCATGTTCATCAAACCCAAAGAGCTCGAGGCAATGGCTGTCGAGAGTAAACTGCGGGTCCACGAATATCGCGGCCTCAGACCGATGATTTTTCACTGGCCATTTCTGGCCTCAGTGCTCCACCGCCGTGTGCACAAGGGCTTTGATTTTACCTTCACGTCCGATCTGCATCTTGGCTACATGGGCTTTGCAACGAAGAGTATCGCAGGCTAAGGTCTTGGCATTCTTCATCGTGAGGCGTAGAGTGGCCTCAGATGGAGGGCTCTCGAGTGAAGTTAAGAATTTTGAAAACGGTTTCCGAAATCGGGCTCGAAACTTGGCGTAGTCTCGAATCTCCTGACTTCCCTTTTAACGACTACGAATTTTTCGCAGCGCTCGAATCGAGCGGCAGCATCGGCAAGGGTAGCGGTTGGCAGCCGATCTACCTTCTGGCTGAAGACGATGACGATTCCAAAGCCATTGGCCTCCTTTACGCCTTCGCCAAGCAGCATAGCTATGGCGAATATATTTTCGATTGGCAGTGGGCAAACTTTTATCAGGCCAACGGAGTCGATTATTATCCGAAACTTCTGACCTCCGTGCCTTTCACTCCAGCGACCGGACCACGAATCCTCATCTCTTCCTCCACTGCCGTTGATCCGCTGCTCATTCGCTCGACCCTTATCAAAGCCGCTCTGGAAATCTCCGTGAATTCCCGTCTGAGCTCCTATCATGCCCTTTTCATCGAAAAGGAAGAGATTCCCTTTTTCGAATCCGAAGGGCTTGCTGTTCGTTACTCGATGCAATACCACTGGCACAACCGCGGCTATAAAAGCTTCGAAGACTTTCTTGCACAACTCGTTGGCAAACGCCGGCGGGATATTGTTCGGGAAAGATCACGGGCCCAATCGCACGGTCTGACGATCGAATGCCTAAGCGGGGATGATCTGAAGCCCGAGCATGCCAAGGTCATGGAAGCTCTTTATCAGACCACGACCGACAAGAAGAACGCCATTGCCTATCTGCAGGGTGGGTTCTTCCAAAAGATATTTGCGACGATGGCCCCGAGCATCGTCTTGGTCCTCGCCAGTCTCGATGGTCAGCCCATCGCGGGAGCCCTCAATTTTCGTAAGGGTAAAAAGCTTTACGGACGTTATTGGGGAAGCTTCGAGCATTATCAGGATCTTCATTTTGAACTCTGCTACTACCAGACCATCGAGTACGCGATTCAAAATGGAATTGAAATCTTTGAAGCCGGCGCGCAGGGCGAGCATAAGATCCAGCGCGGGTTTTTGCCTTCATTGACTTACAGTGCCCACAAAATTTTTGATGATCGTTTTGCTCAGCCGATTGAAGCCTTTGTTCGCGAAGAACGAACGGCCGTTGATGAGGCTCTTTTGCAAATGACCAGCCCCTATAAGTCGTCAGGAGATAAATGATGAGAAAAGTATTGCGCATGCACAAAGCCGAACGCGATGACATCGGCGATCTTGTTACCTATCGCGTTCTACCGAGCTCGACGATCGGCTCGGCTCAGTTTGAACCCTTTCTCTTTCTCAATCACCATGGCCCTCAGGTTTATCCGCCCCGCAACCGTGGGCTTCCCTTTGCACCTCATCCCCATCGCGGCTTTGAAACGGTAACCTTTATTCGTAAGGGCGAACTCACGCATCGCGATAGCGGCGGTTATGAGAGTGTGATCAAAGCGGGTGGCGTGCAGTGGATGACGGCTGGGAGCGGACTGATTCACGAAGAAGTCTCGTCCAATGAATTCAAGGCCAAGGGCGGTGAAGTGGAGATGCTTCAGCTTTGGGTTAACCTTCCGTCGAATCTGAAGATGACCAAACCGGCCTATACCGGTATGCAGAGAGCGGATATTAAAGCCCTCGATCTGCCCGCGGACGGCGGCAGCGTGCAAATCATTTCCGGCGAATGGTTTGGCACAAAGGCGAACTATCAGTCGATTACCGGCGTGAATGCTTTTGCTCTTGAATTAAAAGCGCACGCTGAACTGGAGATTCCCGTTGCCGCTGAGCAGAGAATTTTCTGTTATGTGGTGCAGGGTCAGGTGACAGTGAATAATCACGATATGAGCGATCACAACCTCATCGAACTCGATGTGGGCGAAGGCAGTGTCAGACTCCATGCTCTCTCGAGCGCCTGCGTATTCTTTGCGACGGCGAAGCCGATCGGGGAACCAGTCGTGGCGCACGGACCCTTCGTGATGAATACCAAGGAAGAGATTCATCAGGCGATCCTAGACTATCAGGCCGGAAAATTTGGAGTGTGGAAACACTAGTAGCTGCGGCTCTTCCAGAGAAGCGGCTTCGCCAGGATCTTGTCGTAGACAGCGAGCAGCGAGACGAGCGTGAAGAGACCCATGGAAAAGGGCAGGCAAAGGACGCCGAGGCTTGTAAAGCGTCCGAGCTTTTTTTGAGTGAGGAGAAGGACGAGCAGGGTAAGGCCTGTGATCGTGAGGGATAGGGCATTACCATTGATGCCAATCGTCATCGCCATGAAGATGAGAAAGACT
>SEDW01000543.1 GCA_004193325.1 Pseudomonadota bacterium
CGCGCGCTGATGGATAGATCCGCGCCCATCAAAGTCTTGGCAGAATCCTGCAGGCGATCATCGAAGTTTCTCTTCAAGGCATCAAGAGCGATAAAGCCCAGGAGGCCAAGACTCATATTCAAAACGAATAGGAGAGCAAACCGCGGTCCATTGCGAAGTTCTTTCAGCATATAGCGGAAGAGCATGAAGAATTCCCTTATTGGAAACGTCCGGTTTGAAGCGTGAGTTGGCGGTGGCAGCGTTCGGCGAGTTTGGGATCGTGGGTCACGAGAATCATGGTCATGCCGCGTTCGCTTACAGCATCGAAGAGCTGCTGCATGACTTTGTTGCCGGTCGCGAGATCGAGGTTGCCCGATGGTTCATCGGCTAGGAGGATGCGGGGCTGGACCACACAGGCCCGTGCGATCGCGACCCTTTGCATTTCACCGCCGCTGAGCTGCTGCGGGAGGTGATGGGCGCGATGATCGAGTCCGACGAGTTTAAGTGCGTCGATGGCTCTTTGTTCGGCGTTATCCGCGCTGGCGATGTCGAGAGGAAGCATGACATTTTCGAGAGCGGTCAGGCCTTTCATCAGGTGAAACTGCTGAAAGATAATTCCAATGTTTTCGCCTCGGAACTTGCTCAGTCCTGCCTGATCCAAACCAGCGAGCGATTGTCCACCGATTGAGATGGAGCCTTTATCCACTTGATCAAGGCCGGCGAGGAGCGAGAGCAGTGTGGATTTACCGGATCCCGACTGCCCGACGATAGCGAGTGTTTCCCCAGCTTCAACAGCAAAGCTCAGGTCATTGAGGACAGCGATTTCGGAATCGGCCTGGCGGAAACTTTTGGCGATGTGGTCGACGACGACGATGCTCATAATTGCCCTTTAATCATAGGATAGATGCGATCGGTGATGATTTCGTAGCCTTTTTCGTTGGGATGAATGCCGTCGGCCTGATTGAGCTTGTTATCGCCAGCAACTCCGTCGAGGAGGAAGGGCACGAAGGGGATTTTCTTTTCGGCGGCGACGCGGCTGAATACTTTTTCAAAGTCTTTCGGGAACTTTTCCCCGTAGTTCGGCGGAGCCTTCATACCAAGCATAATGACTTTGATTTTAGCCTTTTGGATTTCTTCGATCGCAGCGGAAATGTTCTTGTAGGTCGTCTCAGTATCGATCGCCCGTAGGCCATCATTCGCTCCCAATGCATAAATAATGAGGTCAGGTTGGGTGCGCTTGAGGTGAAATTTGAGAGAGCTCAGGCCAAAAGCCGTCGTCGCGCCGCTTGAGCCGGCATTAATGACTTTTGCGTCCTTCATACCGTCAGCTTGAAGCTTATTCTGCAAAAGCTGAGGCCAGGTTTTTTCTGCCGGAACTCCAAGACCAAAGGTCAAAGAATCGCCAATCGATAATATGACTGGTTTTGCCGAGATAGAAGGTGCAAAAAGGAAGAGAAACCAAATGAAACTCAATGCACTAAGTCGTCGAATCATAAAAACACCTTTTGACGTGGCACTTACGAAACCGATCACAATCGCCCGGTTTGGACCTGCGGTCAGAGCTTAAACTCAGGATCACGGTCATTCACTATTCATCTTAAGCGTTTGTGGCTAAGAATTCGAGTAGAGCTCGTGGGATTGACGAAGAGGAAACAGGGAAAGCATGGAACAGTTTATCTATCGAAATGGTGAAGCCCACTGCGAAAACGTAGCTCTTAAAACCATCGCTGCCGAAGTCGGTACGCCTTGCTACGTCTATTCTAAAGCAAACCTCAGCGGGCAGGTCAAGCGCCTCCGCGATGCCTTCGCAGGCTATCCGACTCTCATCTGTTTTGCCGTGAAAGCGAATAGCAATCTGTCCGTTTTAAAGGAAATATTCCAAGACGGAATGGGGGCTGACATCGTCTCGGTGGGAGAGCTTGAGCGCTCTCTTAAAGCCGGTGCGAAGCCCACGGAAATCGTCTTTTCCGGTGTTGGAAAGCGGGATGACGAAATCCTTAGAGCCCTTGATGTTGGGGTCTATGCATTCAATGTCGAATCCAAAGCCGAACTCGAATCGATCGCTCGTCTTGCCAAAGGCAAAGGCAAGATCGCGCCGATCTCATTGCGTCTGAATCCAAACATCGATGCCAAGACCAATCCTAAAATTGCGACCGGTCTCTTCTCGACAAAATTTGGTCTTGTCGAAGACGAAGCTATGGAACTTGTGCATTTCGCTGGCAACCACCCGAACCTCGCGATGAAGGGCGTTAGCTGTCACATCGGGAGTCAAATCACCGATCTAAAACCGATGGCTGAAGCGGTTGAAAAGATGGTTGCCTTTGCTCAGGCCGTTCAAAAAGAAGGTCACAAACTGGAATTCCTCGATATGGGCGGCGGTCTCGGGATCGTCTACAAAAACGAGATTCCGCCCTCGATCGAAGACTATGCACAGATCCTTATCAACGCTGTGAAGCCTACCGGCCTCCGTCTCCTGATCGAACCAGGACGCTTGGTGGTTGGGAATGCAGGAATATTGCTCTGCACTGTGATGGCGACCAAGCGCACACCCAAGAAAGCGTTTCTGATCGTCGATGGCGCGATGAACGATTTGGTGCGTCCTGCTATGTATGATGCTTATCATGGCGTGAAGGCAGTGGTTGAAAGTCGTGGAGTAGAAGAGGAGTTTGATGTGGTCGGACCAGTCTGTGAGACGGGAGATATCTTTGGATCCGATCGCAAACTGCCACTCTTAAAAGCAGGCGATCTCCTCTATCTGCAAAGTGCGGGAGCTTATGGATCGACCATGTCATCGAACTACAATACCAGGGGTCGTGCCGCTGAAGTATTGGTCGATGGAGCCAAGTTCAAGACGGTTCGCCGTCGTGAGAAGCTCGAAGATCTATGGCGTGATGAAGAATTTTAGAAGGTTTCTCTAAGTGGATGTGCAGG
>SEDW01000544.1 GCA_004193325.1 Pseudomonadota bacterium
GAAATTCAATTCTTGAGACCCACAAGCTGAAATAATTCTTGTGAGTCTTAAGATCATGAGTTATAAAAGAAAACCTCGATTAAGGGCGCTGTGGCGGAATGGCTACGCAACGCATTGCAAATGCGTACCATACCGGTTCGAATCCGGTCGGCGCCTCCAAAATTCGAGAAAGCCCGTTAGCATCGCTAGCGGGCTTTCTCGTTTTTGTCGTGTGGGGTGCTATTCGATTTCTATCGATTCTTATCATTCGAATGGACATTACAGCAGCGGAGACGAGTATGCGAGACGTAGAGATTTTAAGGGAAACCGACGACTGGTTAGTTTTGGATAAACCGGTTGGCGTCTCCGTGCATAATCGGCAAGGCGAAGATCTCGTCAGTTTTATAAAGGAACGCTACGATACCGATAAGGTTTTTCTTGTGAATCGTCTCGATAGCGGAACCTGTGGTTTAGTTCTTTTCGCTAAGCATAGTGAAAGCGCAAAGGCACTGCAGCAAAGTTTCGAGAAAAGATTAGTGAGCAAAACTTATCTCGCTCGTGTCCAAATTCTTAAAAATCATCCCGTAGTCGGAGAGAGCGGACTATGGCGTTGGCCCTTAACTAATCGTACCGAAAACCGTAGAGCCCCTAAAGGCTTCGGGGGAAAGCGTATACCGTGTCAGACTCAGTGGAAAGTACTCGAGGTCGCGGAAGATCAGGCGATTCTAAGCATTGATTTACTCACAGGACGCAAACACCAGATTCGCCGGCATTGTGCTATCCACGGTTGGCCGGTTTGGGGAGATCCACGATACGGCATAGAGAATCCTGAGCCCGTAAAGGGCCATCACCTCATCGCTAAAGAACTGAGCTTTAACGATCCAACGAGCGGGGATCTGATTACCGTCAGATCAAAATTCGAGCTCTGACATAAACTTGGCCCCCCAGGAATTCCATCACCGATTAGAGTTGTCATTATGAGCAGACTAAGACGCTTGGCCTCCCGCTTGATTATCGTAGCTTTTTTGATAAGCCAGCCTGCTTCAGCCCAAGTTGAGGGCGCCGCCGCTGTTCATTCCGGATTTCATCCTCTTTTGGACGGAGTCGACGCGCTTGCGGGTCGCCTTACCCTTATAAGAGAAGCGAAGCATTCGTTAGACCTCCAGTACTATATCTGGCATCGGGATAAGTCCGGCCGAATGGTCCTTTCGGCTCTTTTGGATGCGGCGGAGCGTGGCGTAAGAGTTCGCTTGCTCTTGGACGATATGAACCTTGCCAATGATCGAGACCTTTTCCGTGAGCTCGATCGCCATCCTCTGATCGAAGTTCGGCTCTTCAATCCTCTCAAGTATGATGGGACAGGCATCTCAAAGCTCGCACGGGCTGTTGAGTTGATGGCTAATTTCAGCGACAAGAATAAACGAATGCACAATAAAATGCTCCTCTCCGATGGCTCGTTCGCGATCGTAGGAGGACGTAATATCGGCGATGAATATTTTGATTTAAAAGAAGGGGAGAGCTTTCGCGATCTCGACATGTATACCGAAGGTCCTATAGGCGCAGTTCTCACTAAGACATTTGAGGGGTATTGGAACAGTCCGGTGAGCGTATCTTTCTATCAGGAAGGGACTGAGAAACGTCAGAGGGAACTTAACGCGGAAGATTGGAGACAGCTCCGAAAAGATATAGGTTTCACCCACGATCAAGTCAGTGAAGGCCTACCGGCATCCTTCAACCGTCTTCAAGGTCGGGCCGATCTTCGCTCTAAGCTCATCTGGGCCTCAGGTGAGGCGATGGCGGATTCTCCCGGAATTTTAAAGAATGATAAGAAAGGCGTCGAGGACCAACTCAAAAATTGGCCAGAACCCAAGCGAACACTTTTGGTCGAATCAGCTTATTTTATTCCGACGTCGGCTCTCCTCAAGCAGTTCCAGAACTTCATGTCCCGAAGTGTTCAAATTCATGTGCTGACTAACTCCATGCATTCAAATGACGTTCTCCTGGCCCACGCAGGCTACATGGGCAAGCGCGAAGACATATTGCGAATGGGTATCCACTTATTCGAATGGCGACACAATAAAGGCGATTCTGGTAATCAAAAAACTGGAAATCCCTACGGGTCCCAGGCGGGGCTCCATAGCAAAACGTTTGTTATCGACGATGAGTACGTGTTCGTCGGCAGCTTAAATCTTGATGGGCGGTCAATTCACATCAACACGGAAAACGGTCTGATGATTCACAGTCGTGAGCTAGCAGGACAGGTCTCAGAGTTTATTAACGCTGGTATGAGTGATGAGACAAGCTGGAAGCTAAGCCTGTCTTGTGAAAAATCACCTTGTGACGAAGACGATAAAAAAGTCGTGTGGCAAGGTAGGAAAGAAGGGCAAGTGCTTAGCATTCATGATGAGCCGGATGAGGGATTCTGGCTTCGAACGGTCGCGAAAGTGCTCAGTTTTATGCCCGCAAAAAATTCTCTCTAATTGGAAAAAGTAGATCCATTACTGGCCCTCATGAGCATTAGTGCTTTTAGACTGTTTCATTTAATCTGTATTTATCGGGTCTTGAAACTCTCAGCAGCTCATTATCGTCGATCTATCAGGGGCTAATTGCCTTTTAAATCTATTCGACACCTGCTATTTTAGCTGCTTGAATGTCGTAGAGGCACGCTTTTCATGTCTCCGTTTTCGCCGATACAAAGCTTAGCAGCCCCATCGCTTCAAACCGATGCAATCGCTATCTCTCGCTTGAGAAAGGAAGGCCGGCATGGCTACAAAAGTTCAGGGGGAACTGGAACGCTATTTTGCGCAAGCAAGCTTTCCCATGGCTATGCTTAAAGGCGCCGAGCTCCGGATTATATTTGCTAACAAAGGTTTTGAAAATCTATTCGGCCATCAGGCAAGCGTTGATAAAGCTCTGGCCTGAAAGCCGTTTGGTTAAGCATTAACTGTGAGCCTATCCGAGATGAGGCGGGTGACATTGAGGGAGTTCTATTTGTTGCTAACGATGTCACCGAGCAAATCAAAACGCGCGAGCTTGCCCAAGAATCGGAAAAACATTTTAGAAATCTGGTCGATTCTTCTCCAGCAATGATTTGGATTACAGACGAACATTCGCAGTGCACGTATCTCAGTCAGCAATGGTATGAATTCACGGGTCGTAGTGCTGAGCAGGATTTGGGTGTCGGCTGGCTCGAGAACATTCATCCTGACGACCTGGCCGAAACTGCGAAAGTTTACGCTTACGCTGTGAGCAACCGAGGGCCACTTCGTGTGGACTATCGGCTCAGAAAAAAGAGTGGGGAATATCGCTGGGCGATTGATCTGGGCTATCCGCGCTTTTCTTCAGAAGGAAGATTTGTAGGGTATATTGGAACGGTAACCGATGTGCATGACAGGTTGCTAGTCGAGCGGGAGTTGACCCAAACTCAAGTTCGCTTCGCAAAATCGGCTGAGGCAACCGATTTGGGTGTCTGGTACTGCGATCTGCCTTTCGATGAGTTGATGTGGAATAAGGAAGTGAAAAACCATTTCTTTCTGCCACCTGATGCGCGAGTGAATATCGAATTATTTTACGATCATATTCATGTTGCAGATCGTGAGATGACACGCTCCGCTATTCAATTTTCCATCGACAATCATACTCCCTATGACATCATTTTTCGGACGGTCAACCCAAAGCGATCAACTGAAGTTAAATATATTCGAGCTGTGGGTTGGACTGATTACGATCGCCTGGGAATGCCGATTCGCTTCGACGGAATCACTCTTGATGTAACGCGCGAAAAAATCGTTCAGGAGGAATTGAAGGAGGCCAAGCGGCAAGCTGATAATGCCAATGAAGCTAAATCAGCCTTTCTTGCCAATATGTCCCATGAAATCCGCACGCCGCTTGGTGCGATCCTTGGATTCTCGGATCTTTTGCGCGATAAGAATCTGTCGGCCGAGGATCGAGAGCAATTCCTCGACACCATTTCCCGCAACGGTAAAGCTGTCACTCGTCTGATCGACGACATTCTCGATCTCGCGAAAGTTGAGTCCGGCAAGCTGGAAGTCGAAAACGTTGAGTTTGCATTTGTGGATCTTATTCAAGAGGTCATTGATCTTTTCTACGACCAGACCCAAAACAAAGGCATCTTTCTTGAGCTGATCCTCAAAGACCTCGTTCCATCACGCATATGTTCGGATCCCACTCGCCTGAGACAGATTTTGATAAATCTCATCGGGAATGCTGTAAAATTTACCGATAAGGGCGGAGTGAAAGTTGTCATCTCCTCGGAATACAAAGCAAACAATAGAATCGCCATCTCCCTGACCGTCATTGATACTGGGGTGGGGATCCCTCAGGAGCATAGAGATCGGCTGTTTCAGCCTTTTATGCAGGCGGACAATACTACGACGCGAAAATACGGTGGGACGGGTTTAGGGTTGGTGCTTTCCAGTCGTCTCGCCTCAGCTCTTGGAGGAAGCATTGCCTTAGAAAAGTTCTCCTCCACCAAGAG
>SEDW01000545.1 GCA_004193325.1 Pseudomonadota bacterium
TTTCTCATCGGTGTTTGGGGCGTTTTGCTCGTCATGTCTTTATTGCAAGCCTATCGTTTCGCCGATTTCGGGGAAATGAAGCTCTATCTCAAACTCATCGGCAAACAAGGCGTCTGGGGAAGCATAACGATCGCCTCGATTCTCTTCGCGCAGCTCAAGCGAAGGGAGCATTTTCTCAGCCTCAAGAGCCTCCTCGTCTTCACGTCGCTCCTCGTCGTCTACTCCTTCGTGCAGCGGTATACAGGTATCGACTGGGTGCATGGTTTTAGCGGAAGGCTGGGAGAAAATCGTCTCGCCTATGGCGTCTACCGCGTGTCGGGCTGGATGGATCATCCCCTAACCTTTGCTTTCAATCTGATGCTCATGACGCTCTTTAGTCTTTCGCATGGCCTCTGGCTTCGGGCGCGGGCCCTTCATAGCGAAGCCCGCCTTTGGTTGATCCAGGCCGCTCTTCTCTTCGTGCTTTTGCTGCTCACCGACTCCCGCTTCCCCATTGCGCTTACATTTTTCCTCGCTGGCCTCCTCATGTATTGGGACTTTCCAAAGTTTCGCAAATTCTACTTAGGAGGAATCGTCCTTTGCCTCATTCTCGTAGGGGCGGCGCTCACGCTTTTGCCTCACGAGAGTCTGGGTCGCTGGGGTGAACTCATCGATTCCAAGGTGGCTTTAGAACAGCGCTTTGATCGGGTAATTTTTTGGAAGATCAATTGGCAGTTATTTTTAGAGAATCCATGGCTTGGATCGGGTCTCGGCCAGTACCAGAGCCGTCTACTGGACACATATTTGCAGGCCGGATACACTAGTTTAGAGAGAAAGTATAATGCTCATAACAT
Organism: Pseudomonadota bacterium; assembly: GCA_004193325.1. Lineage (GTDB taxonomy): Bacteria > Bdellovibrionota_B > Oligoflexia > Oligoflexales > Oligoflexaceae > Oligoflexus. The sequence continues at coordinate 834 of SEDW01000545.1, forward strand.
CTACCTCCAGACCTTCGCCGATGGCGGTGTGCTTGGTGGTATTAGTCTCGTCCTTCTGTTGACGGGAGTTGGGCTTACGGCATGGCAACTGAATGCAAAGTTCAAGCATCGGGCGCTGAGTCTTATTTTTCTCGCCACCCTCTTCGGTGGGCTTCTGCAAAATCATCTGCGTGATACAGAGTATCTCTACGCGCTTTGGGCAATGATCGGCCTCTGTTTGAGTTGCTTGATAGTTCAGGGGAAAGTTAATGAGTCAAGACCTGGGAGCCAGCTCCAAGATCTCCAACCCTGACAGTATATCTCGTCTGGTTGCACGGATGTGTGACGGCAACATGCAGGTTTTGATGAGGCATCGGGATAGTGGCAAGGTCACGATCCGCGGTGCCTTTACTAAATTGGGCAAATTCAAATCCAGTGCAGCCATTCTCCTCGGCAAAATGTCCGAAGCCGGTCTATCGAAGCTTGAACTTGGAATGCCCATCAAGGTCGAAGTTCTCGGCATGTCCTCGCAGTTGACCTTTCAGACTCTGGTCCTCGAGAAGACTGCCGGCGGCATCATCTGCGCTATGCCCCGCTCTCTTTTGAGCACGGAACGCCGAACTAATTCGCGCTTTCGCGTCACGAAAGAACTTACGGCTTTTATGAGCTTTAGTTTCTGGCGAGCGCAGCAATCGGACCCAGCGTCTCCGCCCTTCTTCAATTCTTATGGCGGTATCGCCAACTGGATATCGATTGCTGACATTAGTCTCGGCGGAGTCTGTCTCCTCACGAGATTTCCCTCGTTCACCAATGCCTCGGAGCCTCAGACCGAGCAGATGGAATGTTTTCTCCATCTGCCCATGACGGCACCGATCAAGCTCAACGGCGTCATTCGCTGGCGTCGAAAGATCAAGAATCGAAGCGAGGATGAATTCGTCGGAGAACGCTTTCAGCTCGAATATCGGATTGGATTTGAGTTCGCGGATGTCGGTGAAGAGCAGCAGCAAAAGATTCGGCATTTCATTCGTCAATTGACCGTCGCAGAAGCTATCTAAGGGAGCCCTATGCCTCTACTCATTATATTCTTCGCGCTCGCCCTCAGCTCGTGCAGCACGCTCTTTGAAGAGCCATCGCCGACAGGCGAAATCACTTCGAACAAGTCGCCTCAAGCGAAGGTGGCTCCGGTTGACGCGCTTGAACTCCGCGTGGCCCAGCTTTGGTCCAAGGTTGACGACCTTGAAACTCAGCTGCTTCAACAAAAGGAAAGAACCAAGCTCCTCGAACGGGGTTTGCTCCTTGGGATCGTGCCGGATGAACTGAAGACCGAAGACGAGCGGCCAACGCCGGCAAAGCTTGTGAAGGAAAAAGAGCAAGAAATCAAAGGTAACGGCACAAAGGTGAGCGATGCCGATTCCAAGCTCCAGGTGGCTCTCCCTCCCGCGGCAGCCAAAGCCGAAGGCAGTCATGACCGTGAGCAGTACAGAAAGCTTCTGCAAGCGGCTCAGGATAAATTCAATCGGGCCAATTACGGTCAGGCAATCGTCGCCTTCAATGACATCGGCGCGAAATTTGATGACAGTGTCACGGAAGGCAGTCACCACTACTGGGTCGGCCTCAGCTGGTTCTATCTCAAAGAATATCAACTGGCGGAAGAAAGCTTCAAAGCTTTCCGTGATCGTTATCCAAGCAATCCCTGGAATGAGCACGCCGCGTTTTATCTCGCTAAAATTGAACTGAGCCGCGGTTTGACTCAACGCGCTCTCGATCAGTTCCAGAAGATTCTCGATAATAATCCCGACCGTGACCTTGGTGAAATGGCGCGAGCCGAAATCCAGCGAATGAAGGAGAAGCTATGAGGCTTACCGCTCTCTTGCTTTCAAGTCTTTGGATCAGTAGCCCACTCTTCGCGCAGGAGCCTACCCTTGAGGATCTCGAATCCCTTGGTGAAGGTGTCGAGGCGGAAGCGGCTGCTACCCAGCCTGCTGCCGAGGCTCCCTCACAGGCGATCGATATTCATAAGCCGGCAAGCGATCGGGTGATGACCGAAGCGATCGATATTCGAAGTCACATCAAAAAAATCTC
>SEDW01000546.1 GCA_004193325.1 Pseudomonadota bacterium
GTCTGGAAAGGCCTCGTTCTTGATATCGATAGTGAACTGCCGATCGAGATCATCGCTGTAGCGCAGACCGGCAACACGATCGAATGTGTTTTGAGAAGCCGCAGTAGCCAAGGCCAACTTCGGCCCCACGCTCATGCCCTTATCGAATTCGCGAGAGAATATCCCACATCGATCGACAGCTTTGAAGGCGTTGAAGCCGATTCGGAACTTCTCAATGTTAAACCTTACGATGGCATTCTCTTTCACGGAGAAAGTCTTCACCTGATCAAAACCGTACTTGTCAACAACGAGACCCGTCTCGTCGCAGAACTCTCGCTCTTTGGTGAGCCAAGCGACTGGGATAATGAGCAGAGTCGCTGGTTTGCCCAGGCGCCGCTTATGGACGCGATTTTTCAGGGAGCGATTCTTTGGACAAGTCTGAGTCGTAACAGTCGTTGTCTGCCGAGCAAGTTCGCCAAGGCTCGCTATTATCAGCCCTGGTCGGCGCAAGAAGCCACGCTCGATCTCGCGATTGAATCATTGGGTGATCATCGCCTCATGGCTCATGCCAAGGTCTTTGCAAAAGACGGCAGTCTCATCGCAGAAGTGGAAGGCTTTGAAGCGACACTGGATGCTTCGCTTGCGGAATCCTTTGCGATGAATGAGCTGGCGTCACTCGGCTCGAACGAATCTAACGTTTAATCTTGATAAAGGCCCTGCGTCGGCAGGGCCTTCTGAGGTCTATATGAAATCGATCGCGATCGTCAGCGCGGGTATTCGTTTTCCCGGTGCCAAGTCTCTGTCCGAATTCTCACGCATTCTCGAGAATGCTGAGGATCTGTCCCGGGCCATCGAAGATGGTCGCTGGCAAAAACGTGGCGTCCGCGAGCCGAAAGCCGAAGGCTATTTTCATAATCGTGCCTACCGAATTGAAGACTGGCAGACGACAGCCGACGGACTCGCGATCGATCCTGATCTCCTGGCTAAACTCGATCCCCTTTTTCACCTGGGACTCGCTGCAGCGAAGGACGCATTCTACGCTTCGCAAACGTCGGCCCTCGATCGCAAGCGCGCCGGGGTGATCCTTGGCAACATTGCGCTTCCCACAGAGTCCTCGTCGCAGATGGCATCGGAATGGTTGAGTGAACAGTGGGGCCTTGGAAAAGCCATGTCCTCACTTGCCAGCGAGAATTTGTCTCCGGCAGCAATGCCGGCCGTGGTCATTGCCAAAGCTCTTGGATTTGCTGGCAGTACATTCACCCTTGATGCTGCCTGTGCATCGTCACTCTATGCTATCAAGCTGGCCTGTGACGAACTCATGGAAGGTCGTCTCGATTATGTTCTGGCTGGCGGCCTGAGTCGTCCGGATCCGCTCTACACGCAGGTTGGATTCACCGCGCTCGATGCTTTGTCGCGTTCCGGGCGATCCTATCCGCTCGATAGTCGAGCCGATGGCCTTATGGTTGGCGAGGGCGCAGGACTCTTCGGATTGAAGAGACTTGAAGATGCTGAGCGGCAGGGTGATACGATTCTCGCCGTGATACGCGGAGTCGGACTTTCCAACGATCGTGAGGCCGGTCTGATGGCTCCTTCGGTCGAAGGACAGTGGCGCGCGATGCAGGCGGCCTACGTCGATGCTGAATGGGATCCGAAAACAGTCGAACTCATCGAGTGCCATGCGACCGGCACTGCTTTGGGTGATGCGACCGAGATCAAGAGTCTCGCTCAGATTCGGAATGCGGCTCCTGCCGTCATCGGTTCGGTCAAAGGAAACGTGGGCCACATGCTAACGGCCGCAGGAGCGGCCGGGATTGCGAAGCTTATCCTTTCCTTTCAAGAGAAAAAATTCTGGCCTACAGCGAACTTTGAAGCTGCACCCGCTGCTTGGGAGCTTGAGGAAAAAGGCCTCCGCATCCTTAAAAAAGCGGAGACATGGACGACTCGCCAGGAACTTCGTCGCGCAGCTATCAGTGGCTTCGGCTTTGGCGGCATCAACGCTCACATGCTCCTCGAAGAATATGATTCGGAATTGAGCGAGCGTGTTGTGCGTATCCGGCCTCGCAAAAAGGTGGCTGTGATCCGAGCCTCGGATCTTGAAGCGACTGCCGATCAATATGAAGCGATGCAGATCGGTTACAAGCAGTTTCGTATTCCTCCTCGTGAGATGCAGGATATTCTTCCGCAACAAATTTGGTCTCTTCTGGCCATGAACAGTCTCGGCCAGTTTCCTGGTCTCGAGAAAGAAAAGATCGGCTGCTTTGTCGGTGTCGAACTCGATGCGTTGACCAATCTCTTCGCGACCCGATGGAAACTTCAAGATAGTCTGCCTGCGGCGAATCTCGATGCCTACATGCCTGCCTTGCAAGCGAACCAGGTGATGGGATCTCTCGCGAGTATTGCAGCATCACGCTGTTCGCGTGAGCTGCAACTGGGCGGCGCATCCTTTACCGTTGCCGCGATGGAAGCCTCCGGGCTCAAAGCTCTTGAATTGGCATTCCGGGCGATTTCCCGAGGGGAAATGCAAGCGGCTCTCGTGATGGCGACCGACATGGGAACGAGTCATCGCGCAGACAGTCAGCGGCAGGAGCGTCAGGGTCAGACCTGGACTCAAGGCGCTGATGAATCGGTGGCCATGATATTGATGGACGAACAAAAGGCGATTGATGCTGGCTTGCCCGTTTCAATCCTACTCGATGACTTTAGTGAATTTGAGCAGGATCTCGATCTGCCACTTTCCGAGGGCAATCTCTGGCTCGAGGATATGCAGCGAGACAGTCACTGGGTGCGTGATCTCGGTCACCGTTCGAAGAAGATGGTGGAGGGCAATCGCTATCGCGGTGCAGCTCACGGTCTTTCCTCGCTCGTCCGTATCTGGGAACATGAAGGCTCAGCCCGCGGGAGTTTTCTTCTGCG
>SEDW01000547.1 GCA_004193325.1 Pseudomonadota bacterium
GGTAACGAAAAATCTCAGGCTGCATCGATGACGATTGAGCCAGGGGATTCTGAAGGTGATCCAGAGAATAATCATCGCGGTGCGGATCAGTGGCTCTTCGTCGTGGAGGGGAATGGGCACGCTACGGTCAATGGCAAGAGGTTTGCTATCAAGCAGGGGTCGTTGCTGTTGATTGAGAAGGGAGACCGTCATCAGATTATCAATACTGGTGAGGGTTTGCTAAGAACTTTGAATATCTATGTCCCGCCGGCCTATACGCCTGCGGGGAATGAGAATAAGAGGGGGAAGAGAAAGGGTGAGCCTAAGTAAGCTCTAGCCCGATTGGAGAACGATAAAACATTCGCTATTAATATTCATATTGAACCTGAAATGAGAAATCGATATGGCTGACTGATCTTAGTTCTTAGCCCCAAGATTTCATATTGAGGATTCGATGATGAAAATAATTTATGAGACTCTTGGCCTCTTCACTTCGGTTTGCACCGTCACCCTTCTTGCGGGAAGTCTTTCCTCGCCAGGATTCTCGGAAGAAGTCAATTATAAGCTTAACCCAGATGTGAAAGAGAGTAAGAGCAAAGCTCCCAATGGTTTTGTGATTTCCAGAATTCGAGAAGGCTCGGCCCTATTTAAGGCTGGCGTCCGCAATGGGGATAGAGTGCTTCGGATTGGGGAAGTTCAAATGGATTCTTTTGAGTCACTTTCCAACAAAGTTAAGAATTTATCTTTAGGTGATAAGCCAGTGGATATTTTAGTTCTGCGTGATGGTAGGGAGATTATTCTCAAAGTTGATCCGGTGAGATGATACCGACTTGCTCATTCAGAAGTCTTTATCCCTCCGCTCAAGGGCGGTCACGCTAAATCCCACCTTGTCTAAGCAAAATGCCGATAGTTCGCCCTAATGTTCTTGGCTAACCAACTTAAATCTTCTCAAAATCCAGCCAAATCTCTGAGATCAATAGAAAGTTAGTCTTAGCATCGTACGGATATTCGAAACTAACCGAGCCTGTGAGATAGGTATTCGCTTCATTGAGTATCTTCAATATCTCAATCTGCTCCGCACCCAATTCAACACTCATGTAGATTTGCTCGCCAATCGTCATTGTGTCGGTCGGGAGCAGCTGATTCTCGATTTTGCCTAGAGCGTAGGGCACTTCAAGTTTGAAGTCCTTGAATCGCTTTGGAATCGGCACGAAGAATGCCAAGGGATCCTCGGAACGGATCTGATTCGTCAGTTCATTCGCCCAGGTGTAGGACGGTGAGAGGAGAAAACGCATGCGTGTGGACTTCGTAGGATCTTTGGGTGTATCGACCGTGACTCCATTCATGGAGATCTTCCAGCGGTTGGGTACTACGTAGTAAAGATGTTCATCCGAAGTTTTGAAAACTGCTACTCTGTCTTCGATGTCGAACGCACCAGTGATGAAAGGGGTAAGAACCTTCGCTGGCTCGATCACCTCTGCGATGGCCGGGATCTTCGGAACTTTAGATAGATCGAATGCTGGTAGCTTTACCGTCTGAGTCGGGCTCCACTGATCGAAAACTACGGCCGGCTTAGTCTTGCCAAGTTTGCCGAGCAACCCATATACGTCACCGATTGGGCCCGACGGGGAGTATTCATGCGGAATTGGATCTACCCAACCTGGAGGATGCTCGGCGGGCACAGGGAGTGTTCCAAGCGAAGGCGAGAGTTGCCAAGGTTCAAATATCTTGCCTTTCAGGTCTTCTGAGAATCTGAAGGGAAGCTCAGCATGGTTGCCGGGTTGGATTCTGTGGGCAGCTGTTGCTGCCACTGCGCTCGTGCTTAGCAATTCGCACGCGAGGATGCTGACCGCAAAAAAGCGGGAATTTTTATTTTGTGAATCTGTGAACATACCAAATCCTATTCTACTGTGAGTGTGCCTGTGCATTCATAGCTCGTGCTCTCGCCGTCGGCCCTGCTGATCGAGATCTTAGTAATGCTGCGATCGCCCGAGTTTGAAGGGAGGCCATTGATGATTCTGTTCCGCTCGAGATTCTTACAGACTTCTGATTGAATAGGCGTTCCGCCGATGGGAGAACCTGGATCTATAGGATTAACAGGAACCTCGGTAGGGCCAGGTTGCTTTCCTTTGCCAGAAGAACCGCCGCATCCCGAGAATACGAACCCGCAGAAAATATTTATCACTAAAATTGCTTTTACAAATTTCATTGAGCATTACCTTGCAAAAATCAGGCTTAAAAGAAATCGGCAGAAATTTTGAACTTAGAAAGATTTGATTCGTACTTTTGTTGAATGAGCTTCGGCACGTTTTCTTCGCTACCGCCAATTTCATAGGTTTGGAGGAGATAGCCTTTTTCCAAGGGCAAGATCATTTGCATGTAAAATGTTTCCCCGTCCCTGAGGGTTTTCCAGAGATTGGGATTGAGTTGGCTGTTGAAGTTGTAGCAGTTTGAATCGTAGTCTTTGGCCAGGACCTGATTGCAAGGGATGAACTTCCCATTCGCTGAATCGTAGAATTCCAATGACTCAAGGGTTGCTGAGTTCTTGGCTAGCTCTTCGTAGCTCATGCGTGAACCGATAGAATCGGAAGGATTCGTCAAGAACTCGAGTTTGCCGATAGACTCAATGGAATTTCTGGTGAGCAGATACCAGACATTGCCAAAGGTCTTGCTTGCCGAAATTCTTATGCCCCGCACAGGAAACTTGGGGTCGAGTAGTTTTGAATGCTGAACGGTTGTCTTCGACGATGTGAGGATTTTCGGCCAATTGTTTGGGACGAGGCTCTCATGGCTATCGATGGTCCAGAAGAGATTGATCGATACGAAATCCTCGCTGTCGGGAAAGAGTTTGACGAGACGAACCCCTGACCTTGAAGCGAACGAAGGTTTGCCAAGGACCTCCGGCTCGACCACGAAGCTGCTCAAATCCTTTTCTGGCAGGACATTAAAAGCGCCAGAAGCATCCATCGTTTCGTAGAGGCCCGACAGGTTTTCGGCGGTGAGGCCGGTGTTGATGCCCGAAGCATTCAACACCTTAGGGCAAAGAGTCTTTGCGGTCTGCCCATAAGCGGTGAGGGACGTGGTGATTGCGAGAAGCAGGGCGGACATATATTTCAGCAGCATAGGACGATTCCTTAGTGTTTTTGGGAGATGATGTTCGACACGGCCTTATCCTGTGCAGTCTGAAGCTTCTTGTAGGCCTCATTGAGCTCGACCTGTTTGTCGATCAGCAGCTGGGCTAGCGTTTCGAATTCCTGGTTGAGGCTTTCGATGAGCTCTGGGGATTTATTGAGCAGAACTTGTTCGTCAAGCTTGGTCTTAAGCTCTTTGAGTCGATCGCTACTTCTCGCCACATCCTGACTGATGAGGTCGTAGGCATCTTGCTCATTCTTCACCGCTAGCTCCAGCTGCTTCGAATAGCTTTGTGTGGGCTCGGCCTGCTCAGAGTCTTTGGCGGCTTCTCTCGCCATGGCATTCGCCTTACGGAGGATCCGTTCCACTCCCGTCTCGGACACATTGCTGTTGGCTGTTACTGCAGGTTTAGGGAATGGCAGGGCTAGCCTTGAAGTGACATATCCGGTTCCAAGTACGATCGCTCTCAGGAGGGCGAAAGCGATTAGGAAAGCTCTTGGTGAAATTTGCATCTTAGCTTCGGCCTCAAAAAGGGCGGGATACTCTCATCCCGCCGTTGAACTGTTAGAGGGTGACTGTCAGATCAATCACAGCACTGCCTGGGAGGCTCGTGTAGGACTGTTCGTAGTATTTGCGTGAGATGGTGCCGGTGATGGTGTCCGAGCCGCTGGAGGCCCCGCTGCTTGATCCGAAGAGTTCGTTGCCGTTCTTTAGAATGATCGAACCCACTTGGCAGTAGACGTTGGGTCCGCAGAGGGCTTGCATGGCCGTCCCCATCTTCTCGGCGGCGGCGCCTGGGTTAGGCATCTGGGATTCTTTGTAGGTCGTGATCTCGTATGATTTGGCATATTGGAGAATGTATTCTGCAGCGACTTCACGTTGCATCTCGTCCAGGAGTGCTTGGGCTCTTTCTGCTCCTTCCGCACCGAAGCTGTTGTTCTCGTTCTTGCAGTTGATGCCGGAGTCTTGGATCAAGACGCGGTCTTCCTTCGTGCGGCTCTTTCTCCAAAAGAGAAATCCCGAGGACTTCTTCGAACTCGTGAAACTCGTGAACTTCTTGATGTCCATCTCACAGCTGATGTTGATGGGATCGTTTTTGACGTTGTACGTGTAGCTCAAGGCTACCGATTGGGCGAGGAGGTTGGATTCGCGGGGTTGGTAGATGC
>SEDW01000548.1 GCA_004193325.1 Pseudomonadota bacterium
TGGACGAAGAAGCTGCGCGCCAAACTCCGTAGTTCTCACCGCTTGATCGGAGTGATCGTTGGAATTCAAATGTCCCTCTGGGTCTTAAGCGGCTTTTATTTTGCCTGGGTTTCGATCGACGATGTGAAGGGCGACAGCAATAAGGTCGAAGTCCTCCCACAGGACATTACGATCGAGAACCTCTATCCACCAGGCAAACTTCTTTTGCCCCTCTCCTTCAAGTTGAAATCGCTGAAGCTTGAACTCTCGCCCAAAGGCTATGTCTACCGGCTCGAATCAAAGGACGACAAGGTCTCCATGTTTGGGGCGGTGTCTGGCACCGCCTTCGATATCCTCTCCCACGAAGAGGCAATCGCCACGGCGCTGACTCAGGTTAAAAAGCAATCTGGGGTCAAAGGTATTAAATTCATCGAGGATAAAGGCGGCGATTATAAAGGCCCTGTTCCCGTTTATCGCATCCAGCTCGATGATTGGATAAGCACGCGGCTCTACGTCGACCCCTGGACAGCCAAGCTCATCGTCCAGAGGAACAGTCTTTGGCGCGTCTATGACTTCCTGTGGATGCTGCACATCATGGATTATTCGGAGCGGGAGAACTTCAACAATCCTTTGATCAAGATCCTTACCCTCTCTGCGGTCGGACTTGTCATCAGTGGCTATCTCCTCTTTTTCTATGGCCGACCTAGGCGAAAGAAGCTTGAGTCTCCGACTCAAACGACAACCCAGGTAGAAAAAAAGGATCCTGTCTGAGCCTCTTGTCACATTTTCATGTCTGCGTGCGTATACTCAGGGATTAGATTTTTTTAGCGAATTATAGATCAATATTTTCAATACCTTATTCTAAAGGGAAATTCATGAAACTACGCCGACTCGCAATCAGCCTCTTCCTCGCCCTGCCCCCTTTCACAGCCTCTCAACTTCAGGCCGCTGCCGCCCCAACTGAAAATCAATCAGGCTGGAAAAAAGTCTCGAACGAAAAAGTCTGCATGGTGACGGATATGCTCTTCGCCAAGAAGCAGATCCCAATCGAAGTCAAAGGTAAGACCTACTACGGCTGCTGTGAGAATTGCAAAGAACGCCTCGGCAAAGATGCAGAAGTCCGCAAAGCCGTCGATCCGGTGAGTGGCAAGGCCGTAGACAAGGCAACGGCGAGCATTGCAGCCGGCCCTGAGGGGGATGTCGCTTATTTTGAGAACGATGCGAACATGAATAAGTTTATTGCTTCCAGGAAGTAAAAAAACGAGAGGCTGACCCAATGGATCAGCCTCTTCGTTTTTGAATTGAAAAGCAATTATCTCTCGATAACGATACTCGAGACCTTGTCATTGGCATCACCGAGACTTCTTAGATCGTTCACCGCCGTCACGAGTCCGATCTGAAAACCTTCGTCATCGTAGAGCTTGACTCGATTCCCTGCAAAGACCCTTAACGAACTGAGCTTATTGTCACCGATCGCGAGATTTTTAAGCAGGTATCGGCCTGGTCTGAGAAACACGACATCGCCTCCAAAATCCGAATCAGGGTAGAGCGCCACGCTTATCGTATTCCACTCTTCGACCAGCTTCCTCGCACCCCAATCCGCTTCATCATAATTGTCGACGAAGAGATAATTTACCCGACGCTTGAGGCCCCATACTCCAATAGTTTTCATTGATGAAGTCCTGGACGAAACCAACACCTAAATTCTTTTTATCGCTGTGATCGGATATCACCACAAGACGCTTGTTGAGCTTGATCATTTCGTTAAGGCGCGGCCAGCCCTTGTTCATGACATCGTTTGCGTAGAGGTCATAAATAAAATTCTTAAAGACAGGGGCCTGATTGATGGCGTCGCTCAGCTGCTGAGTCGTCACATAATCTTCGAAGAAGACCGTGACGATTTCGTTTGGATGACTTTGTAGCCAATTGCCGATGTCGCGAAGTTTAGCAGGAAGATCCGCATTTCTGCCGAACGAAGCCACTTCCCCTGGTTTGTTGTGCGAGAGGATAGCTATTGGATTCCCTTTGCCTTTGATGATCGAGCCCAGAAGACCACCACTGAGTTCTCCTGGCCAGATATCAAGGTTGATGACCCGGACCCCATCGTCCAGCTGCTTGACGATGCTCTTGATCTGATTGTCGAGGGGATAGCCGTAGAGATCTTCGGGATTGACGAAAGAATTGTGCGAGGCGAGCCAAGAGACTTCATCATAATGAGGCGAAGTTTCGACCGCCATTTCAGGCTTTGGAGAATCTACGGCTGGAGGCTGGTCATTGCCGGTTTGCATAGCTCCTGTCTGGGCTGAGACCGGATCCTTGGCAAGAGTTTCGGCGCTCGCAGGATCGCTCGAGGAAGACGATTCCACCAAAGGATCCGGACTCAGATCATCACCACCTGATTCGAAATCAGGTCCGCTCGCGCTCTTGCTCGCAGCAGAATCCTTGGATTTATCAGAATGGAATGATTCGCGAACAGGCCGCGACTTGCAGCTCGTGAGGCTTGAGAACAAAAACAGCGCCGATATCAGGTAAAGAGATCGATCGGTCATAAAAATCCTGCTTGGCGAATTAGAGATGGACTCTAATAATACCTCGCTTCAAAAAATCCAGTCGACCACAAAATCTTCGAGATCTTTGACATGATCTTCGGAAATGATTTTGTTCTTCACCGAGATCCCGGCCTTGTGAACCGAATCCCGTGAACCGCTGACGAGTGGATGCCACTTCGGAAGATCGCGACCGTCGGCAAGAAGCCTGTAAGCACAGGTGCTGGGCAGCCACTGGAGGCGATGAACTTTCTTCGGGTTCAGGACCTGGCAGTCTTTCACGAAATGGATGCGCTTCGTATAATTGCTGCAGCGACAGGTTTTGGCGTCGAGCAAGCGGCAAGCCACATTAGTAAAAGCTATTTCTCCCGTGTCTTCGTCTTCGATTTTGTGAAGACAACACTTCCCACAGCCATCGCAAAGGCTCTCCCACTCGTTGCTGCTCATTTGCGCGAGGGTTTTTTCTTTCCAAAAGGGCAAGGACTCGGTATTTTTCATTAGCTTTTAGACATCCATGGTCGATTCGCAGGAAGATGGCATATCATGGACTTGTTTTGATGCATACCTCTGATTTGTTTGGAGGCAGCCCGAATCGAAGGAAATTTGCATGTTAAAGGTTACGGACCGCATTTCGATCCCCTGGGACGAGCTCGACATCAACTACGCCCGAAGCGGCGGTCCAGGCGGTCAAAACGTAAACAAGCGTGAGACCAAAGCCGTACTGAGTTGGAATCCCAGGGAAAGCCCTTCCCTCCCCCTTGAGGTCAAGGTTCGTTTCCTTGATCGCTATAGCAATCGTGTGAGTGAAGATGGGCACATCGTCATTCACAGTGATGAGCATCGTTCTCAGGATATGAACCTGAAGTCCTGCTTCGAAAAATTGCAGAAGATGATTCTTGCGGTCGCAATCCCACCCAAGATCCGTCGGGCTACGAAACCGACGAAGGGATCCAAGACACGTCGTCTCAATGAAAAAACAAGAAAAGGTGATATCAAAAAAATGCGGCAGAAGGTTAGTCATTCCAACGACTAGCTTCACTCATCGAACTGAGCTGTTTCGAAATGCGAAAAACGTTGCCCTTTCTGAGTGTCAGATTTCACTGACACTTTTTACAATTATGAAGATAAGATAAAAACTCCTCTGATCAAACAGGAGCTTTTTATGCGCTTTCGCCTCGCGGTTCCGTTGCTGCTCGCCTGTTCAATGCCTGCAGTAAACGCCTTTGCATCGGAAAGTCGGATCCACAAAGTTTGGTATCCGTCCCCACTAAGGTCTCTGAGTCCGGATCAATTGGCGACAAGCTTTCTTAAATCTAAAGCCAGTGAACTCGATTTTGATCTCAGCACACTCCGCCTGATCAAGAGCCAGGAAAGTCTCCTCGCGAATCACCTTGTTTATCAGCAGTTCGTAGGCGATTTGCCGATCGCCGATGCTACGATCTCCATCTCCATTCTCAAAGCTCAGCAAACAGTTTATCAATATTACAATTCACTCGCGGCGCGCCCGAGTCCGGTGATGGTCAAGCAAACGATCTCACTCGATCAGGCTTACGATGCAGCATGGGCTTACGTCGGCGTACAGGACGAACTCTTTCAGGCGCCTGAAGCTGAGCTTCGTTACACTCAAACTGATCATGGCCTAGTCCTCGTTTACAGCGTGGATTTAAGCCCGAAAGC
>SEDW01000549.1 GCA_004193325.1 Pseudomonadota bacterium
TGCAAGAGCTCCTCTTCCGCGCGGGACAGGCCGATCGACTCGGCGAGTTTGCGATCGCTCGAAAAATGACTTAATTCGGCGAAGAGTGCTTTCGTTTCCAAATGAGCGGCGATCGGATTGTAGATATGAAAATCTTTGTTGTGAAGACAGGCTTTGGCAAAGTCACTGCCTTCGGCGAGGCTTGAAGCAAAGATATGACGATAGATCAGATCAAAACTTTGCCCCTTTCCGTTTGTGAGCCGATGACCTTGAATCTTTAATTCCTCAGGTTTTAAAATTTCCACCGCATGACCCGCGATACTCCAGATTCGTTTTAAATAACGCAGCTCGGCTATTTGTGAATCACCCTCGCGGCATACGATGGCAATCGATGGGAGGAGTGAAGAGCCGCCGTGTCTTAAGTAAAGGTGTAGAAGGGAATCTAAGAGGTCATGACTGTTGGGCGACCCTGGATTAGTCATGCCGGCACTCTTCAGCCAAGCTCCTCGAATGATGTCACTGTAGGCTTGCATTGCGGGAATCGTGGTATTGGCTTCGATAATCTTGAGACCATCCCCATCAAAAAAAAGATCGAGACGAGCGGTGGCGAGTCTTAAGGATTCTTCGTCGGGTAGTTTTACATTCCGGCCTTCAAAGCCGGAAAGTTCTGCAAAGATTTGATTGGAACGAACGTGGTGCTGAGGCTCTCGCCATAGACTGATGATCGCATTCATTGCCTTGATCGTGAGAGCAGCGGCCTCTGAGACTGAGGCCCAAACCTCATCGGCAATGATCAGCGGATCGAGCGAAGCGGGAATGGCTTTGAAAACAGAACGACTCGCATGGTAAACGGCAAGAGGTGTCTCTTCGTCTTTTAGTTCCCGGCGATAGATCTCAAGATCAATATTCAAAACGACCTCAATTGTGAGCGCATACCGTTTGCATAAGAGCCGTTATTCACGAAGATGAGTTCTGATGAATTATACCAGAAACTGAGCATCCCCGAGATCTACGTCTGCCCAAAAAATTCTCACGATTATAAATATTCTTCAAGATGAAGCCTTGAGCTGTATGGATTTGAGCTTGCTCTTCGACGAGCTTTACGTCAACGGGGCAGTAGATGGCCGTCATCTTTCTTGCGACAATAAGTCAGAGAAGTTGCTTTCCATGCCAGGGAGTTTTCCATGAAGAAACGTCAAAGCGAAGAGGAGCCTTTTGATCGGATGATGCGAGGCGAAATTAGTCCAACCGTCGCTTACGAAAGCTCACTGGAAAACATCAAAGACTCTCTCATTGTCAGGCAACATCAACTCGGAGGAGATCGTTCGCTTTGGCAAAAGGGGAAACGTATGACTCTGGACAACGCAAATCAGGAGATTTCACCGGAATCGGTGATGTCTGGAAGCGGGATTGTCGAAGACGAATTTACGAGCCATAACCCTGAGGCTGTCTATCGACTCCTGGAAATTATTGCTGATATCAAAACGGCTATGCTCACGACGATTGATGAGGACATGACCCTTCGCAGTCGACCGATGCTGACCCAGGATTATCAGCAGGATGGAACACTGTGGTTTTTTAGTAGCGACCATCACGGTAAAGCCGAGGAACTCGCCGCCGATCCGCGGGTCAACGTCACCTACGCGATGCCCGAAAAACAAAGGTTTATTTCGATCAGCGGGCTCGCGGAAATTGTGCATGATGAAGTGAAGAAGAAGGATCTATGGAAACCGAGTTTTAGGGAATGGTTTCCCGAAGGCTCAAACGACTCCCACCTCGCTCTTTTGAAAGTTTATATTCAGAAAGCTGAGTATTGGGATGTCCCAAGTAATCGACTGATTGAGATCTTAAGTTTCACCAAAGCGGTTTTGACCGGTGGGACTTATCATACTGCGGAAGCCCATGAAAAAATTCGCTTTCATGCCAATCCGATTTAGACCTCCAGCCATTAAAAAACGCCCTTTCGAAGTTTTCGAAAGGGCGTTCTTACGTCTTGAGGATTATGATTCTTTTGCGAGCTGGTAGGCTTTTTCCGCTAAACCATTTACTACGGCGTGAAAGGGGAGATGAAGTTCGAGCTTCGCCGCGCCGAGGCGATCGGCAAGACCAGCCGCCAGGGCCGGAATACGTGCGGTACCACCCGTACAGCAAACGATATCGATCTCTGCATAGCTGAGGCCGGATTCTTCGACTGTTTTATCAAGCGTGCCGAGAATCGCTTCGATCGTCTTCGAGGAGAAGAGATCAAACTCAGCCTTGTCAAAGTCGATGTTGAGGTCGATACCAGGGTACTGATAGTTGACGTTAGCGATAGGATGCGAGGACAGCATCTTCTTGCCGTCTTCGATGCTTTCGAAGAGGTGATAACCCTGGCGTTCTTCGATTAGGAGCTCGAGGCGTTCAATCGCAAGCGATTCGTTTTTATCGGTCGACCACTGCTGAATATTTTTGAAGAACTCGATGTATTCCTTTTTGCCGAGCAACATGAGATCGGCTGGCGAACAGAGCTTTCGTACGAGAGCCTTTGGCAGGTTCAGCGTATTGGAGCCCATCGGCATGCGGAAGTTGATTTTCGAGCCGAAGAAGGGTGCCACGGCATGTTCCATGATCGTTCCGTCGAAGGCATCCCCCGCGAGCGAGATACCGCCGAGCGAGAGGACATCGCTTTCGCTAAAGCCTTCCGGACGCAAACGAATAATAGTGAAGTCACTCGTACCACCACCAAAGTCGGCGACGAGAACGATCTTCTCGCTCGTGAGGCTTTTGGCGAAGTTGTGAGCGGCAGCGACTGGCTCAGGACAGAAAACGATTTCTTCGAAGCCAGCGATCTGAGCTGATTTCTCAAGTCGGGATAAAGCGCGTTGATGAGCCTCTGGCAGCGGCGAGAAGAGCGCCGGGTGACCCA
>SEDW01000550.1 GCA_004193325.1 Pseudomonadota bacterium
AGGAAAGAAAGGGTGCGGCAATCCCCGAGGCTTTGGAGGCTTTCCAAACATCAGTGTAAATCGTTTTGGGAATGAGATCGAGCTTGGGCTCTGAGAGTAATATTTTTGGAAGCGCTTGAGCACTGCTGTCGAGTGGGAAAAGCACAGCCACATCGTTGATATCGAGGCCACGTTTTTGCTGTGCTGAGGCATCGGTGAGGGCCGATCCCAGGAGAATAAGACAAAGGAAAATATTTCGAGAGAAGACTAGCATCGTGCTTTTTCGTCCTAGACATAACGGCGCTTAGTAGCGATCAGGTCATTTTAATGTTCAAAGCATTCGCTTACTTGGTCTGAAAATACCGGAAAGTCAATCCAAATCGATAATGGTTGTCATTATTGAAGACAGTAATTGTGAAATTTTTCTGCGCTGATATGCCGTTGTTTGAGTCGAGGTCCACGCGGTAAAAAGGCTTTCTCCCAAGATGCTTTCGCAGTAACTTCGTGCAATCGAAAAGCCTGCTTCGCGCGATAAATTAAAATTGTCGTAGCGGCATCTTTATCTCGGCTGCCCATGATGGAAAGTCGATTCATTTGGTGAGGATCTATGAAGTCTTATTTTAGAGAGGCCACTCAAATCACGTGTGCCCTTGCTCTCGTTTTCTCAGCGGCTTGCAGTACCTCTCATAGCGCAACAGAATCTACCAAAGCAGAGCCATCAAGAGCCATCGATGTCGAGCGGGCAAAGTCCGGTGAGGCGAGCGATGTACTCCACGGCGTGACTGTTAAAGATCCTTATCGGAGTCTCGAAGTTTCGGACAGCCCCGAGACCAAGCAATTCATCGAATCACAAAACGCATTTGCTAAGCTCAGTTCTCTCGATGCTGATAAGAAGGAAGTGGTCATCGTTGATCCAAGCGCGATCGACAAGACGGGTCGCACGACCATAGATTTCTATAACGTTTCTCCCAACGGCAAACTCGTAGCCGTTTCCTTGTCAAAGAATGGAAGCGAAGAGGGCGATGTTTCGATCTTCGAAGTGGCAAGCGGTAAAAAAGTATTTGAAACGATTCCCCGCGTCTACATAGCTGGCGGCGATCTCGAGTGGACTCCTGACAGCAAAGGGTTTGTCTACACGCGAAATCCACGGGAGGGCGAGCGCCCTAAAGAGGACATGAACGTTTACACTCAAATCTTCCATCATAAACTGGGGGCAGCGACCGGCAAAGACAGCTATGAGCTCGGCAAAGAATTCCTCAGAATCAGTCAGCCAAAAATAAGCGACAGTAAAGATGGAATGATTCTCCTCGCGGTTCAAAAGGGGGATGGTGGCGAGTTTATGCACTTTCTCCGGAGCAAAGATGGCAAATGGAAAAAGATCGCTGACTACAGCGATCGAATCGCGAAGTTCGTCTTCGGTGAGAAGCAAGATATTTACGGCATCTCCCTAAAAGACGCTCCCCTTGGCCAGATCGTGCACGCTCCGATCAAAGGCTTTGATGTGCAAAAGACTTCGGTCGTAATCAAAGAAGGCAAAGAGGCGATTGTCGGTGACATTTATAGTCCCAACACTCTTCTCATCTCCGAAGGCCGCATGTATGTCGAATATCAGACCGGCGGTCCTTCGGAAATTCGCGCTTTCGAACTGAGTGGCAAAGAAGCGGAAGCGCCTTTGGCGCCCGCTATTGCGAGTATCAGCAACATTGCGAAGCTCGATAAGGGTCGAGTCCTCTTCGCGGCTCGCTCTTTCCTCGAGCCTAATGCCTATTACCTCTTTGATCCCAAGACGGGCAAGACAGCAAGAACTTCGCTAGCTGAGAAGAACCCGATTGATGTCAGCGGCTATACCGTGACCCGTGAATTTGCCCGCTCCAAAGATGGGACGATGATTCCAGTCAATATCGTGCTTCCAGCCGGAGTGAAGGCCGGCACGCCGATTCCTTTTATCGTTACAGGATACGGTGGCTTCAATATCAATTTCGAGCCTCGCTTCATTGGTGCGTATGCCGCTCTACTCAAGGCGGGCGTCGGCTACGCGACCGTCAACTTACGTGGCGGCAGTGAGTTCGGCACAGCCTGGCACGATCAGGGAAGCCTGACCAAAAAACAAAACGTGTATGATGATTTCATTGCTGCGATTGAACACCTTGGCAAAAATAAATTTGCCGATCCCAATCGAATCGCAATCGTTGGTGGTTCGAATGGTGGGCTCCTCATGGGTGCGGTTCTGACTCAAAGACCTGAACTTTTCAAAGCCGTAATCGCCATGGTTGGTTATTACGATATGGTTCGTTATGAAAATGAACCCAACGGGCAGCTGAACGCCACCGAATACGGTTCGGTCAAAGATAAGGCGCAGTTTGAGGCTCTCTATGCCTACTCACCTTATCATCACATCAAAGAGGGCGTTAAATATCCAGCCACGCTCTTTACCGTCGGTGCCACCGACGTCCGCGTTGCTCCCTGGCATTCGAGAAAGATGGCAGCCCGCCTGCAAGCGGCGACGAGTGGACCTCTTCCACTTTTGATCACAACTTTCGATGCAGGCCACGGTGCTGGCAGTTCCGTGCAACAGAGGATCGATCAGTTTACCGATAGTTTTAGCTTTGTTTTGAGTCAGTTTGGAATGGCTGGCAAGTAAGTGGAGCGGGTAGGGGAGGTCGGGAGACCTCCCTTTTTTTAAATTTCAGCGTGGGAGCAAACAATCGTTTTACCGCTCATGCTACGAACGAGATAGGTCATGGCATCGGTCGTGTGAGCCACGGTCCAGTTGCCCTGGCGATCGCTCGCAATCCATCCATACTCGTGGCCTGCGGCCAGCGCTTCATCGAAGGTTTTTTTGGAAGCCATCTCAAGACTCATGCCGTCTCGGACTCGGGTTTCCAGTTTAACAGCGACCCCGTCGTCAACGATCTGCTCACCGATTCCTGTCAATGAAATCGCGGCGAACTCGCTTGCGTAGTTGCCAGCCACCGTTGCGGAATCACTGACGCGGCCGGGTTCTTCATTGCCTCGCCCACCCGTACTCGTACCAGCTACAAGGCCATCAGAAAAGGAGACCACAACACCGACAGTGTCGGCTCCGGTGCCCTCGCGTGGATTGTCGCGTCGCGACTGGAGCCAGCGATCGAAACGCTTTGCCGTAATAAGCTCAGCCACGGGCTGATTGAGCTCACGGGCAAGGAGGTCATGGCCAGGCCCCGTTAGGACCCTCGAGGAGCGATTCTGCAGCATGAGAGCCAGGCGGGACGGATGCATCACATCGGATATCGAGATTACACCCGAGAACCGTCTCGATTTCCCATCCATAAGCGCAGCCGAGAGTCGCGGAATTCCATCGCGTTGAAGAGCCGAGCCGAATCCCGCGTTAAAGCTTTCGTCTGCCTCCATCCCCTCGAGCAGGAGCTGCGCGAGGTTTAGAGTCGAGCCTTTCCACTGGGTCACGGCGTTCTGAGCGATACGCTTAAG
>SEDW01000551.1 GCA_004193325.1 Pseudomonadota bacterium
CCCAGGCCTTCGCCTTCTTCATCATTGCCCCTGAGAAATTGACTGACCCCGAAAGCCGCGACCCGCGCGATGTACATGACGAAGGCATTCACCACACCCTGGACAAGAGTCATAGTGACCATATCGCCGTTGGCGATGTGAGCGATCTCGTGGGCAAGGACCCCTTCAACTTCGTTTCGTTCCATCGCCATGAGAAGGCCTTGGGAAACGGCCACGAGTGATCTAGACTTCGAGGGTCCCGTAGCGAAGGCGTTGACCTCCATTCCCGGATAGATGCCAACCTCAGGGGTTTTGGAAAGCCCAGCGGCTTTCGCAAGGCGCGCGACGGCTTGATAGAGTTCACCCTCGCGGCCACCGGCCTGAGGATTCACAAGCGTGACCTGCATGGTCCACTTAGCGATGACTTTGGAGAGGAGAAGAGAGATGAAGGAACCGACCATTCCCCAGACAAGACAAAACGCGAGCAGCGCCGTGTGATTCAGACCATTGCCGCTTTGATAATTGCCGACGCCGAGAAGGTTTAGGATGAGGGAGACGGTGACGAGAATTGCGATGTTCACCGCTGCGAAGAGAACAATGCGTTTTACCCAGGCCATGATTATCCTCCAGACAAAGCCAAGTCTTCACTTTAACTTTGTCCGGAAAATCACGCGAAATCAATAATTACATCGTGGGTTTTGGCGCTTCGCCGCTTGGAGTGAAGTCGGCTGCGAGCTTTGGTTTCGGCTGGCCGCTGGCGATAGCAAGGTTTTGAATGATGCGGCCAATCTCCGGCTTGAAGCGATCGCTCGGGAGCCAGATCTCGCTCACGCCGTCTGGAACGCGGCTCAAGACTTCGACGTTGTTATGAACGGTGAGATCAACACCCTGGTTGCCGATCCGCTTGAGACGAATCGAGACCTTGTTTCTATGGACTTTACCATCGAGGTAATACGAGTCCCACTCGGTGGTGAGGATGCCCGTGCTCTTCTCAACGATCTGTAAATTGTAGTTACGAAGGAGAACGTCGACCATCGTGTCCCAAGTGCGATCGTAGGTCATCGGCACGCGGAAAACAGTGTCAGCGATTTGTGTGATGCCGGCTGTCGCGCGAGCGGAGCGGCTGGACGAAGGAGCTGGGGTCGATGCGGTAGCAGCAGAGCCGGGGGCGGCAGCGGACTTGGCTTGTGAAGCCCGAACTTCTTCCCGCTTATACTTATCCAAAAAGGCTGGAACACAGGCTGTTTGAAGACTGAGACCGAAACCTAAAAGCGCGATTTTCAATTGAGAATTCAATGGGGACCCTCCTATCCATAGAGAAAAGGATCCCCTTTTCTCAGAAATTACTTAGAAAGTAGTTCTTTAACGACTTCACGTTCCGCAAGGAGTTCCTTGGTTGTGAGTTCGATCTTAGAACGTGTGAACGAGCTTAGCTCAAGTCCTTTAACGATTTCATAAGTTCCGTCGCCGTTCGAAGTGATCGGGAAGGAATAAATGAGGCCGCCTGGGATATCGTAGCTTTTGCCGTCGCTTGGTACCGCACAAGAGAAGAATTCGCCTTTAGGCGTCTTCGTCAAAAGCTTTTGTACGTGATCGATACAAGACGAAGCAGCCGAAGCAGCAGATGACTTGCCGCGAGCGTCGATGATCGCCGCGCCGCGTTTTTGAACGGTTGTGTAGAAGTCGTTTTCAAGCCATTTGCGATCGGTGATCACATCGGTCAACTTCTTGCCGCTAACGGTTGCGTTTTCGAAGTCAGGAACCATGGTCGAGGAGTGGTTACCCCAGATCGCAAGGTTCTTAACAGCGCCGACGTTCACACCGGCTTTGATCGCGATTTGTGCGCGAGCGCGGTTTTCGTCAAGCATGGTCATCGCTGAGAAGCGGTTCGCCGGAACATCGCGGCTATTGTGCTGAGCGATCAAAGCGTTGGTGTTACATGGGTTACCCACAACAACGATACGAACGTCCGAAGCAGCTTTAGCAAGTGCGCGGCCTTGTTGAACGAAGATCGGGCCGTTCTCACGGATCAGATCGTTACGTTCCATGCCTGGGCCGCGTGGCTTGGAGCCAACAAGCAGAGCCCAGTTGATGCCTTCGAAGCCTTTTTCAGGGCTATCAAAGATATTGATGCTGGCAAGAGTAGGGAATGCGCAGTCTTCGATTTCCATCGCTGTGCCTTCGGCGCCTTTAACAGCGACAGGCAATTCGATCATGTGGATGTGAACAGGCACGTCTTTGCCGAACACTTCGCCGGATGCGATGCGAAAGAGAAGGCTATATCCAATTTGACCAGCGGCTCCGGTAACGGCTACGTGAACAGGTGTTTTCATCTGGAGAACTCCAAGGTTGAATTCGATCCCCAAATCTACTCCGGGTCGCGGTGAAGCGCAAACCTCGATCGCTCGGATTCGTCAATTCTCCTGCATCAACTCCACATCCTTGATGACGTAAGAAGTCTTCCGCTTGTTGAGGTTCCAGTACTGCTCCATCGGCCGATAGGATTCGACCAGTGTCCAATGCACAGGTTGACCGTGTTCGATGAAGTAGAGGACTTTGATCTTCTTGTTGGTCTTGAGTTCACCGACACAGGTCTGGCAACCGACGACCTTGATGCGAATACCGTCGACCTTGAGTGTCGCGGGCCGGAAGTATTCTTTCATAAAAGGGCGCGAGCAAAAGTAGCAGCCTTTTGCCGGGACAACTGTGTCCTTCTGCCATTTATCGAGGAGGTGGCCGAAGACTGGTTTGTCTTCGATCGTGCCTTTGAATTTGAGATAGGTCTGTTCGATCTTCTCTTCCGTTTTGAGAACTAGCGGCTGCACCTGACCCACATGTTCCGGCTTAAAACCAAAGTGGGGAAGGCGGACGAGCGCGGTGAGAAGAGTCTCCATCAT
>SEDW01000552.1 GCA_004193325.1 Pseudomonadota bacterium
TCACAGCCGCAGTGCCCGTTCCAAAGGCTTCCAGCAATTCGCCCCGGGCATGGCGCTCACTCAACTCAGCGATGGTAATGCGACGCTCGCTGACTTTTTTGCCAAGGCTTTTGCCTTTACCACGAAGGATCTGCAAAACGGAATCGCGCATACTGCCAGGCAAAATACTTCCGTTCAAAGCCGGAGTCACGATCTCGTCGTTCAAGACGAAGAAGACGTTCATCGTCCCGACTTCCTCTATCCCTTCCCTTTTCGTATCGAGCCAGAGGACCTGAGAGCATCCCTTCTTCTTTGCGCTGACAGAAGCCCTAAGACTTGCGGCGTAGTTTGCACCCGCCTTCACAGCACCCAAACCGCCGATAGGGGCACGGACATCTGTCGTCTCAAGCCAGATTTTAACGGGCTTATTGCCCTCTGCGTAATAAGATCCCACGGGCGAGAGAATGATGAAGAAGAGCGCTTCCATCGCCGGACGTAGACCTAGAAAGCCCTCGCTGCCAATCAATGTAGGGCGAATGTAGAGTGAGCTACCCACTGCTGGCGGTACCCAACGCTGATCGAGCTGAAGAAGCTCTTTCAGGCCCTTGATGAATATCTCTCGCGAGGGTTGCGGAAGTGTCAGGCGATCTGCGCCTTCGCACATCCGCTTCCAGTTATACTCAGGGCGAAAAATCCAGATGCTACCGTCTTCGCGGCGAAAGGCCTTCAGACCCTCAAAGAGCGATTGCCCGTAGTGGAGGACCGAAGCAGCCGGATCCATCTGCAGCGGGCCGTAGGGAGTAACCTCTGCACTGTGCCAGCCCTTTGATTCCGTGTACCGGCTGAGAAACATATGATCGGTGAATATCTTGCCAAATCCAAGGTCAACCTTGGGATCAGTAAAAGGCAAGTGCTTTGGACTCGAAGTCTTCTGAATATGTAGATCCATCACGGTTATACTTCCCATTTGACAGATAGTGAATTCCGCTGCTCTTTCGAGAAACTACTCCACTTTGGATGAATTGGCATCAACCTTTGTGATTGGCTTGTGACATGGGTTTTAAGTCTTAGGAGTCTTTGCCAAAAGAGCGATCAGATGCTCAGAAATCATCGGTGTCTATGAGACGTATGTTTCTCGTAGGGGAAAAAATTCATCCGCGCTAAACTATTTGGAGGAGGATTTTCCAATGACTATGAAATCTTATGAAAGCTTTGCCGCGTGGATCGCCGATCAGTCCAAGACGAATCAAAGCCTGATCCGATCGATGCGTACATTGATCCGCAAAGCTGCTCCGGATTTGGAAGAAGCAGTAAAATGGGGAAACGGTTGTTTCGTCGGCAAAATCCAGCCCGTCGTTTACTTATATTCAGCCGAAGACCATCTTCAGTTCGGTTTTTTCTACGGTACCGCTTTGAAAGATCCTCAGAAAAGACTCGAAGGGCGTGGCGAATACATCCGTTTCACAAAACTTCGCAAGGCGAGCGATATTGATAAAGCATATTTTACCAAACTCATTGAAGAAGCCTTGCGCCTTGAGTCAACTGAAGGACGAGTCACTCTTAAAAAATCTGAATCATCATCAATTTTCCCGAAATCTCTGTCGAAACCAGCCATTCGCTCTTTAACTGACGCAAAAATTACAAGCTTGAAACAGCTAGCCAAGCTCACCGAAAAAGAACTGCTCTCATTCCACGGCATCGGGCCAGTTGCCATTCCCATTCTCCGTGCAGCGCTAAAAAACGAAGGTCTCGCTTTTAAAAAGGCAACTCCTACCAAATAAAAAAGCCGAGCCATCTCACGATGAACTCGACTTTTTCCTCTAATGGTCGGGGCGACTGGATTTGAACCAGCGACCACACGCCCCCCAGACGTGTGCGCTACCAGGCTGCGCTACGCCCCGACAATGAGGGAGTCTGATTTTTATAGGTTTATACGTCCCTGGTAAATCTGTTTTTTTGACCCGCTGTAAATATTTTGCCTATCCCGCTCAAACCCATATCCAGACTGATTTCAAGGCTTTCATGGTCAAGATATTGGCGGCCTAGTGTCAGCCATCTTGCATGGCTAAAATGGTACAAGGTGTCTATTGTGAGCCAACTAAAGGTATGAGCTATGCGTCAAGCTACTCTCCTCCTGCTGTTATTGGGTATGGTCCTTTCGAGCTTTGGGTACTCCCAGAGCCAGAGTGATCCCTTCCCTGTGAGTCCTATCGTTCGTCTGCAGGCGGACTTCTGGGAGAAAATTTTCCGTCGTTACAAAAGCTCGTCTTTTGTCATTCACGACCCCGAGTTAGTCGACATCGTCATCGATGTGGTCGACTATGAGGCGTTTGCCAAAAAGTATAATAAGGGCAAATCCTACACCCGCGCCGAGCGTAAAGAATTGCTCGCCCGCTACACCGAGCGCTACCAGCTCGCTATCAATCGTCTGCAAAAGCTTGGCAAAAAAGCTTTGGAATACGGCCCTATGGAACGACGCGTTCTTGAGGTCTACAGTCGCCGAAAAGAGGCGCAGAACCGTCTATTCACCGAAGAGATCTATCTTCGTACACAACAGGGTCTTGCCGATGAATTCGTCCGAGCTTCTCAGCGTGCTCAACAATATCTCCCTTATATGGAAAACATATTCAGGAATCGCCAACTCCCGCCTGAACTCACGCGCATCGCGTTTGTTGAGTCTATGTTTAACAAAGAGGCTTATTCTAAAGTCGGCGCCTCCGGCATGTGGCAGTTCATGCCAGGAACCGCGCGCCTTTATATGACCGTCAACCCCTTCGTTGACGAACGCCTCTCGCCGCTCAAGGCCTCATACGGCGCTGCTGTGATGCTTGGCGAGAATAAACGCATGCTCAAGGAATGGCCCATCGCCATCACCGCTTATAACCATGGTCCTGG
>SEDW01000553.1 GCA_004193325.1 Pseudomonadota bacterium
TGTGGCTGCTAATGCCACGATTTTAAACTTTGTGAACATTCTCCGCACGAAGCTACCTTCGGCGACCTTTCCCTTAGCGTTCGTCCCAACTGGCGACGGCCAATCCACGAGCGAAATCATCCCTCAACTCACAGCACTCGGTATCGAACTGCTCTCGATCGACACCATCATGGGTGGCAACAATTTTCGGGCTCTCCACACAGGCCAGGCCTGGGGCTACCTCCGCGTCTTCCCTAAGAACCAGGATGACCTCAACCCGACCGATATCGTGGTTTTCGAAGAACTCCCGCTCGATCTCACCGTAGTCGCGGGCGTGATGACGAAAGCCTTTCAGGATACGAACAGCCACGTAAACCTCAAATCCAAAGAACGCAATACTCCGAACATGATCCTTCGCAACGCCGCACTCGACAACGCCGAGCTTGCTCCGTGGCTCGACAAGCCAGTTCATCTCACAATCAGCAAGACAGGCTGGAGCCTCGAAGCGACCACAGCCGAGATCATCCAGGCTAAATTTCAGGAACGGCAGAATAAGCCCTGGCGGCCTCTCGTCTGGAATGCCTCACAATCTCTGCTCAACTACAAGGAAATGTGTCCAGGCTCCCTTTCCACCTGTCTGGAGCTCGGATCTGTCTATGGAACCAAAGCCGCGAACCTTGGCTTCCTCAAAGAACTCTTCCTCGATAAGACAGTTCCGCGTTCCGCGCCGCTGACTTATGACCCAGTTCCAGAAGGCTTCGGTGTGCCTCTTCAATTCTACAAAGACTTCATGGAACTGCCAGCGAATGCAGCGATCAAAGCCGCCGCTGATGAGCTGATCGCGAAAGAAAAGGAAGGCGTTCTCACCGTCGCACAAAGAACTGCCATGGCCTCGGCGTTGAGAGCCGCAATTCTCAATGGCGAAGTTCCTGCCGCAAAAATCCAGGCAATCCGAAATTCCATGGCACTGGTGAACCCCTCTATCGTCAAATGGAAGATCAGATCCAGTGCTAACGCTGAGGATATCGAGAACTTCGATGGAGCTGGTTTGCACGATAGCTATAGCTCAAAAACTACTACCGCCGACAACGCGGCTCATAGCTGTGTTCTCGAACTCGATACCGAACCCGATGCAGAAGGCGAACTCATCAAATTCAAGGTCAAACCCAAAACCATTGCCTGCGCAATGAAGGGCGTCTACGCCTCCCTCTGGAACAAGCGAGCCATCGAAGAGCGCAGCTTCGCCCGCATCGATCACGCAACTGTGGCAATGGGTCTCTCGATTCTCCCAAGCTATGATACGGAATCCCCGATCATCGCCAACTCAGTTGTAATCACAAGAGTCATCAATTCTCCAGAGATCTGGGGCTATACGCTCTCGATTCAAAAGGGCAATAACACGGTGACGAACCCTTCCCCAGGCAGCTGGAGCGAAGTCTCGGTGGCTCGTCCTTATGGACTCGACTTTACAACGCAGAGTATAAGCACAGTTCGTTACGCAAAGCCCACGGCGGCATCTCCAGTACTCACGACAACAGTCCTCAGCCGGGAACAAACCCTTCTTATGGCAAGCCTTGCAGCCAAGATCGAAACCGCTTATTGCAAAGCGAAAGCCGGCTATTACTTCGGTTCGTGCACCGCTGTGGTAACCGATAGTGATAAGAAGAAATCAATCGATATGGAAATGAAATACCTTGAAAATGGCCAGTTCGTGATCAAACAGGTTAGGGAATTTGGTGGGAAATAGGGCTCTGATCAAATGATCATCGTCTTACCGTGCGAAAGAATCGTAAGGCCTTGATTTATAAGCCCGTGAAAAGCTTGTATACTCTCTAATATTTCTCACTCTCTCCCTAAAAAATACCGATACCCCTTCAGAGCGCCGATCATTTGATCGACCTGGAGGGCCTGGCACATGGTGAAGAGTAACAGCTACAGTCCAAGCGAGTTTAAAGCCCTCAGAGTCTGCGAGCTGCCTAACGAGATCACCCCTTTTGATCTCTTCATTGAGCAAAACGGTGAAATGGTCCCCTACACCAAAGAGGGTCACCAATGGAGCACCGCGCAGAAGATTGATCTCCTGCAAAACAGCCAGTTCGTCCTTTTCTTCGAGTCCTCTCGTCAGGCGGAAGTTTCCGGACTGCTCGAAGCGAGTCCCTGGCGCCCATCATTGTCCACCGAAGAATTTTCACTCCTGATCGCCGACGGTCTCTCGGAGTTTATGAAAGCTCGTTATCAATTCGATATTGGCGAGAACGAAGGCAACATTTTGAAAGCCCTCGCCACCGCTCTATCGCGCTTTCTCTATCAACAGCCGCGTGTGCGAAGCCTGCTCGAGCAGATCGCCGAACACGATCCCTACACGTTCTATCACTGCATGCGCACTGCTGCCTTTGCTGTGACCTTGAGCAAAGACGTCAAACTTTGGGATGTCGCGCTTGGTGCGGTGCTTCACGATATTGGAAACCTCTATCTCTCGCCGGCCGTTCTCAATCGCCGAGGCCCTTTGAAAGAGGAAGAGTGGAAACAGGTTCGTAAACATCCCGAAGACGGCGTCGCCCTTCTCCAAAATCTTGGTCTCTCGGCAACCGTTCTGGAAATGGTTCTTCATCATCACGAACGTCCCGACGGTCAGGGCTACCCACACCGGCTGAAGAAGAAGGATCTTTCTCTCGAAGTTCGCATTCTGAGCTTCGCCGAAGTCTTCGCGGCGCTGGTGAACCCGCGGCCCTATCAGCGCGCCCATACGCCTCTCGAAGCCTACTCGAGCAGATCGCTGAACACGATCCCTACACGTTCTATCACTGCATGCGCACGGCAGCTTATGCTGTGACCTTGAGCAAAGACGTTAAACTCTGGGATGTCGCCCTCGGTGCGGTGCTCCAC
>SEDW01000554.1 GCA_004193325.1 Pseudomonadota bacterium
CCTAGCGCTCCCACGAGACCGAGGGGCACGGCTGCGAGCACGAGCAAGGCTTCGACCACGGATCCGAACTGGAGGATCATGGTGAGGAAGATGAGGAGTAGGGAGCAGAAGAAGGCGATGACCAGCTGGTTCATCGAATTCGTCAGGTCGATCTGGGGATCCTCGATCTGAACTGATATTGGTGACAACTCCAGTTTAGGTAAATCGTTGACGATGTACTTCTCAATCGCACTGTTCGTGTCGGCCAGGACTTTATCTGTCACCTTCTCCTTGGCGCCTTTACCGAACACCAAACTTAATTCGCGATCATCTTCCATATAAAAAGCCTTTTGCACATCCTGTCGTTCGATATCTGCAAGTGCCCTTAATGGGATGAGTTCGCCCTTAACTTTGAGCGGGAAGCTCCCGAGATCTTCTACCGAAGAAAGACTCCCTTCGGGATAACGCATAACAATCGGAACATCCCTGTTATCAAGAATTATATTTCCGATCCATTTCCCAAGCGTGGCGACTCGAACCGCATCCGTGACTAATTCAGGAGTCCAGGCAGACCCTTCCTGAGACAAAAGATTCCATTGTTCTATTTTCGGAGTTATTTCCAGACTTGAGTTTTGGTCCACATCAGGCTTGGTCCATGTCTGATCATAGACTTTGTGCGCTTCAACAATGTGCTTTATATCCCTCGCAACAACTAAACGCTCTTCTGGAGAACCTCCGGTGATTGCCACTCGAATCTGCGGCGGTTCTGGAAGCTGAAATTCGCTTGGATTCCATTGATCGATCATGATCTTGGTACTGCCGGAATTTGAAAAAATGGCTTCCATCTTCTTCCGAACTTCTGCCATATGTTTCTTGTCTTTAATTCGAGCGAGTATAGTTGCCCGATTGGCTCCATTGATCTGGTCAAAGGTGTACA
Organism: Pseudomonadota bacterium; assembly: GCA_004193325.1. Classification (GTDB taxonomy): domain Bacteria; phylum Bdellovibrionota_B; class Oligoflexia; order Oligoflexales; family Oligoflexaceae; genus Oligoflexus. Next base: position 917 of record SEDW01000554.1, read on the forward strand.
TGACTTCTCCAGAGAGCTCCGCCACGACCTTTTGATCCATTTCCTGGACAATACTCTCCATTTGTTTCATGTGAGTATTATTTTGCGTTTCAACATTGATAGCTAACCAATCGGTTTCGGGTTTCCCTATTATCTCTTTCGGAAGTCGAGGGAGAATCAAAAATGCTGCCAGACTCAGTACGAGGGTAAAACCCAAGAGCCCGAGCCATATCGATTTTGGGTTTTCAATGATCGTCGATAAACATTTTAAGTAAAGATTTTCCACTTTGAGCAAAAGGCCCTCGATAGGTGCTTTGGGCGCGTGAAAATGCTTTTCATTCTTGATCAAGTGAAATCTAACTGTCGGCACGAGTATCAGCGCTACAATCGCTGAAAAGCCATGAGAGAATATTACCGCTTTAGCAAGGTCACCAAGAATCGCATAGCTCAAACCGGGTATAAACATGAAAGGTACAAAGACAACCAATGAAGCCAGAGTTGAAGCAATGACCGGCAGCTTGACTTCGTTAACGGCATCGAGAATGACCTGCATCTTTCGTTCAACGCTGAGCTCGCCCTTCTCTTCTTCAAAGTGCCGGAAAATATTCTCCATAACGACTACAGAGGCATCAACGTTCATTCCGGCAGCCAGAGCCAAACCGGCCAAGGACAAGAGGTTGATGTTAATATCAAAAATCCACATCATGATGAAAGCGAGCGCTATACTGATCGGTATTTCGATCGCTGTGGTCACGACATTTCGAAAACTCCCGATAAAAAGGAAAAGTATAACTGAAGCCAGCATAGAGCCGACCACAACTTCAAACATCACGCTGCGTATTGCTGCTCGAATGTAAACCGAAGGGTCGACTAGCACGCGGTATTCTACATCGGCTGGAAAGCTGCTCTTAGCTTTTTCTATGATCTCAAGCAAACTCTCGGCCATCTGCTTCACATTGCTACCCTGCTTCGGACTCGCGAAGAGGATAAGGCTGGACACACCACTCGTCTTAAAACTCTCTTCCCACTGCGAGTTTCTCTCGAATCGGATATCGGCAATGTCGCCCAGGGGCAGATGGCGACCACCTGGCAATGAAATCATGATGTGACTGAAATCATCGATCGTCTGAACGCGCTTTTTTAGTGATATAGGAAGGTTGTGACCGCCGTTTTCAATCGATCCGGCCCTTTGTGTTTGCAGCGCTGATTGAATCGTTGACTCTATGATATACGGAGGCAATCCGATCGCAGCGACAACTTCTGGACGCAGCTCAATTTTAACTTCTTTGTCATTTGGATTCCAAAGGTCAACCCCATCTGCTTCCTTAATTTTTTGAGCAGGCGGGATGAGGAGAGGCTGAAGCAACTTGTGCAGCTCGGTCAAACTTCTAGTCTTGGAATAAAAGGCCATTGCGAAGATCGAGCCTTCGTTGTTCCCCCAGACGCTTACCCCTCGCCTGGATTCCTCCGGTAGAGTCGAGGTGATGCTATTGACGCTTAAACGCGCTTCTTTCAAAGCAGCTTCCGCATCTGCGCCCCAATTAAAGGTCAAAACTGAACGAAACTGTCCAGTGCCAAAGGTGACTTCTTGTTTTTCAACTTTGAGACCAGAACCTGTGATTTTTGATAAATCCTGCGTTAGTCTCTCACCATAGACTCGTTTAAATTCTTCCGGACTGAATGATCCGTATGGAATATGCACGACCACCAAAGGTTGCAATGAATTTGGAAACAGAGATATAGGCAGTCGGAAACTTGCGATAACTCCGAGTGCAGCAAGAAGCGTCATTACTATGTAAACGCGAATAGGATTACCGATCAATCCTCTCATGTTCCCTCCGCCTTGCTCGGAGTCTTAGCCAACTCAGTCTCCAGAGCCTCCCCCTCAGCAATAAAGCCAGTGGACGCAACAACTATGTGATCACCCTTATTAATCTTCCCTGAGATCTCGAGCATGCCTACCGCACG
>SEDW01000555.1 GCA_004193325.1 Pseudomonadota bacterium
ACTTCGTGGTGGAAGAGCACTTCGCCGGTTTTGATCTTCGCGCCAAGAGCTTTCGGCGAACGATCCGAAATCATATGCTTGATTTCAGCGTATTTACCGTGGATGCGCTCACCCATGACTTCTTTCAGCCACTTCGAATCTTCGAAGTTTTTGATCGCGTCCTGGATGTTGTCAGGAAGCACTCGGTCCTGGCGATTACGGTTATGCTCGACCGATTTGTCATCCAAAGGACCAGCAATCAGAGTGTTCAGGACAGTGTAGAAGGTCAGGTATGGGTTCGCATCCGGAGCAACCGAGCGGATCTCAATACGAGCCGACTTTTCGTTGCCGATTGGAATACGAATCATTGCCGAGCGGTCAACAGCCGACGTTCTGATTTGGTTCGGAGCTTCGTAGTGTGGATCGAGGCGGCGATAAGAGTTTACCGACGGATTCAGAATGAGGCAGAGGCCATCCGCGTTAGCAAGCAAGCGGTCGATCGCGTTCCAGCCCTGGCCTGAGATCAGGTCTTTGCCCTTTGGATCCCAGAAGATGTTCTTGCCGTTTTTCGACAAGGAGATGTTGGTGTGCATACCGCTACCGTTGATGCCAACCTTGGGCTTCGGCAGGAAGCTCGCGGTGTAGCCCATGTTCGATGCGATAAGACGCGCGAGGAGCTTATAGGTCTGAACCTGGTCAGCCGCGATCAGAGCGTCGGTATATTTGTAGTTGAGCTCGAACTGAGAAGGCGCCACTTCCGGGTGATCTTTCTCGTTCTCAAATCCCAGGGCACGCTGCGCTTCAGCAAAACGGTCGATGAACTGACGAAGGGGAGCTGTTGGAAGCGTGTTGAAATACCCGCCTTCCGATACGAACTGGAAGCTCGCATCGTCTTGGTAAGTCTGCTCAGCATTCAGGCCTTTGAAGAGAAAGCCTTCGACTTCAACTGCAAAGTTGGTGGTGAGACCTTGCTCGGAGCGAATCTTTTCGTTGAAAAGCTTCAGCTGGCCGCGCATATCGGCGTCGTAGTAATTACGATCGCGGTCTTGAATGAGGGCAAAGACCATGACTTTACCAGGGCCAAAGACATCGCTTGGCAACCAGCGGAGTGTACCCCAGTCGATGGCAAGGCGAAGGTCTGACTCGGACTGAACCGAGAAACCGCGGATCGATGAACCATCGAAGGTAAGATTGTCGTAGGACTGGATCAAGAATTTTTTGTCGTAGTCGAGCATATGGAATCGGCCTTCAAGGTCCGAAAAGCATACGGTCACAGCTTTGAGGCGTTTTTCGTCGGTCAGGTAGCGGAGGTAGTGCTCCTGAAGGCTTGAATCGCTGTCTCCGTTCGCCATTTTTTGCTTGGCCTGGAGATTAAGTTCTTCCAACTGTTCGTAAGGGATCTCGGAAAAATTCTTGATCTTGATCTCACTCATAGCGTGCCTCTCGACTGTAGCGATTTAATTCTAATCATTTTTATAGGATAACTTGGAGAAAAGAACCGTAAATTTTTGGGCTGTGATGGAATTTTTTTCGGAGCACAGACATGCACAATCCGGATAGTAAAAAGCCCCGCGGTGGGCGGGGCTTCGAGGATCAGTGATGTGCAGGAGCAGCTGGTTTCACGTGCATCTCGTCGAGCAGACGTGTTGCATTATCATACTTGTCGAGAACCCAGAGCATATAGCGGGCATCGACATGAATGGACCGTGTGAAAGCTGGATCGAAAGCCCAATCCGAGATCACGCCATCGATCGTGCCGTCGAAGACGAGACCGGTGAGTTCACCCTTGGCATTCAAAGTGGCAGAACCTGAGTTGCCGCCTGTGATGTCGAGATCGGCCATGAAATTAACTGGGACCGTCCCGATGCTGTCAAGTTTGTAGCTGCCGTAGTCTTTCTTCTTAATAAGATCGAGTTCTTTGGCTGGAACGTTGAACGGTTCTTTGCCAGTGTTCTTGCCCGCAACTTCTTCAAGTTTGGTGAAAGGACCGTAAGCGCTGCCTTGACGGTTTTTGTAGCCCTGAACAGTACCGTAGGTGATACGGAGTGTTGAGTTCGCGTCAGGATAGACAACTTTGCCTTCTTTGCCGCGTTGAGCAACCATTGCCTGCATGTAAATCGAACGGATCTTCTGGAAGCGACCGGAACGGTCCTTCTCAGCTTTTTCGAGTTTGATGCTATCGTCAAAGCTTGCAACGGCCATCTGCATGAATGGATCTTTAAGAGCTTCGAGAGTCTTGCGATCCGCATTCATAAGTTCGAGACGTTTGGCTTCGTTGGTCAACACGCTATCTTTGTAGAGCGCAGCGAGAGTCGCAGGAGATTTTTTCACGTCCTCTTTGACAAGAGTTTGTAGAGATTTTGGAAGACGAGCTACCAAAGCCTTATCGGATTTACGAACATCAGCAAGGCCGAGTTCCCAGAGAGCCTGATCGACTTTAGGATCGAAGCGGCGGCTCAGAGCCTCAAGGCCTTGACGAAGGAAGGTCAAATCGCGGTCCTGGTATCCAGCTTCGCGTTCTGCGTCCGGTTTTTCCTTCTCGCGTGCGAGACGGTAGAGACGCTGAGCGCTGCGAAGAAGATCGGAATCACTCGCTTTACGAACAGCTGTGTTGTAGTCGTCCGCTTTCTGGTCTTCGGCAATGAGTTTGTTCAATGCAGCGTAATCAGCAATGGCAGTCGCATTTTTGCTCGCTTTGAAAGCCGCTACAAGTTCTGCCTCAGAAGCTTTTTTCGTATCGAGGAGCTTGATGGCTTTGTAACCTTCTTGCTTACCTTCGATGTTTTTCGAACTGTTGTTCATGCCGGCAAGTTGGTTCGCATACTTGATACCAAGCTCAGCGTCTTTCGCCTTGAAGCTTTCGATCAAAGCGATGCGGCGAAAAGCCTTTTGGCTTGAATGGAACGTTGTCTTTCGAAAATTCAGCCGGTGTGCCGTCTTTCGCCACATAAGCGCGATAGAAGGAGAAGTCACCGGTATGGCGAGGCCACATCCAGTTGTCGACGTCTCCACCGAATTTACCGATAGCCGAAGGCGGCGCCTGCACCAGGCGAACGTCTTTGATTTCGAGTTGTTTCGTCAAACGGTAGCTTGAATCACCGAGAAACGAGTCGATACGGCAACGATAGCCTGCAGGCTTTTCGCATTCCGCGATCAGATTCTTACGGCGTTTTTCGATCGCTTCGTAGCGAGCGAGGCCATCCACCTTCTCCAGACCCTTGAGAATATCCTGAGTCGAATCTTTGATGCTTTCCGTCACGTAAACCCGTGTGCCGGGCGCAGCAGGAAGTTCATCACCGATCGTCTTCGCGTAGAAGCCGTCTTCGATGTAGTTTTTGTCTTTGGTCGAGTTGAATTGAATCGAACCATAAGCACAGTGGTGATTGGTCACGACTAGGCCGATTTCCGACACAAAGGATGCGCTGCAGCCGCCGAGGCTGACAATCGCATTCATAGGGAAGGATGTGAGGTCACTCAGGCCTTCAGGCTTGATCGACAATCCCTTTGCTTTGAGATCTTTCTCGATAAGTGGAAGCTGCTCGGGCTGCCACATGCCTTCGACAGCGTAGGCTCCGTTTGACAGACCCAAACTCAGGAGCAGTACATTTAAGATACGTTGGCGCATTCTATAAACCTCCTTAGATACTGGCCGGTAAATTAGCAGGCCCATCCTGAGATTTGTAGTGATTCTTCATGAAATGCGCCGATTCATACCGAAAAAGACGACTTGTCCGGAATCTGAACTACGGCAAATGTATTGGAAGACGTATAGGCGAAGAATTATTGATGAGAGTCGCTTAAGAAAGTGAGAAGGCGACCCTTAAAGATCGCCCACTGAGATTAGCGTGCTGCGTAGCGGTTTTCATCGCGGACATGAATGCCGGTATGAAGGTTTTGACCCTTTTGATAGTCGGGGTAGTAACGAATTTCTTTGTCTGCCTTCGCCGATTTCTTGGCAAGAAAGACTCGGCCTAGCAAAAATCCGACGCCGATCGCTGCTGCAGCGAAGAGATATGGATTGGCTTTGACCTTCTGGTCTGCGGTGGATACACCCTGTTTGATCTCGTCGCTCACGTAGGAGACCTTCGCCGACACGTTGTCCTTGACTGAAAGAGCCTTCGAGCTCACATCATGCTTAACCTGCTCAACATTGGAACGCACAGTTTCAGAAATGCGATCCACACGATTGCTAACGCTGTCTTCAATACGGCGAATCGAATCTGAGAGTTTGTGAGCGCTGGA
>SEDW01000556.1 GCA_004193325.1 Pseudomonadota bacterium
GGTCTTTTGATTGCCTACGTCATCGTACGGAAACTCGTGCCCTTCACAGGCGCTCTCGACAGTCTGGTTATGATTCCTCTGGCTTTGCCGGGTATCGTCTTGGCTTTCGGTTATGTCGTGACCTATTCGGACACTTTCCTCGATCCTTTGCATAACCCTGTGCCGCTGCTGGTCATCGCCTATGCGATCCGGCGACTTCCGTACATGGTGCGCTCGGCGACAGCAGGCCTTCAGCAGATGAGTAGTTCTTTGGAAGAAGCTTCAACGACGTTTGGCGCGTCCCGCTTCCATACCCTTCGCAAGATCACAGTTCCTCTCGTCATGGCCAACCTGATTGCCGGCGCCCTGCTTTGCTTCTCTTATGCAATGCTCGACGTGAGTGACAGTTTGATCCTAGCGATGAAAGAGCGCTTCTACCCGCTCACCAAAGCGATCTATGTGCTCTTCCTCGAGCAGGGAACAGGCGAGCTCGTGGCAAGTGCCCTCGGGATCATCGGTATGGCTATCCTCATCGTCTGCATCATGGGATCTTCCTTGGTCCTTGGCAAGAAGATGGGCGAGCTCTTCCGCTCTTAAGATCAAGACTACGAACAAAATGCAAAACGGCGGATCTTTCGGGACCCGCCGTTTTCTATTGCCTGAATTTTCATAGAAAGGTCATCTGACGGAAAGCCCGCAAATCACCCTTAGAGCGTCTTTGCGTGCTCGTAGAAGCTCGTCATCATTCTAGGGAGATTGACGGCCACCAGGGCGTTTGTGATGGACTTGGGGGCGAAGATCTTAATCTCGACTTCGAGATTGTAGTCGACCTTGCACTGGTTGGGTCCCATTGGCGTGATAGTCCAGCGACCTGAGTTCTTTTTGAATAGACTGCCGTCTTCAAGTTCCCAGCTCACCAGGGTCGGGCTCTTGAGAGCCATCTTGAGTGTGTAGTGAAAGGTCTTGATGACGTTCACCGAGTATTCGATGCTCGCCGCCGTGGCGCTTTCGCTCTTGATATTGATGCTGCCGACTTCCGGGAGAATCTTAGGATAGTTTTTAAAATCCGTAACGGCTTTGTAGTACTGTTCTGCCGAGACGTTGAATATTTCTTCGCGTGCTGCTCCAGCCATTTCAGCTTCCCTCTACACATGGATTTCTAGGACGATACTTTGCCGCCCCGCGCAAGGCGTGGCTGAACTCACATTTCTCAAAAGCATATTGGAATAAGCGGAGATGAAGCGCGAGGGGAAAAATACAAAAGAGGCCCCGTTTACACGGAGCCTCTCGCTAATTTTAAAACTTATTCTGCAGCAGGAGCTACAACAACTGGATCTACAACGCTCTCGTCAAGCATGCCGACGAGGAGGTCTTCGATACCCGCTGCAACTGTGTTGGCAGCGATTGTCATTGCGAAAGAAACGTCTGGTTGAACAGTTGTCTCGTAAACGAGCAACCATTTAGTTTCGTCACAGACTGCAAGAGCAGCAGCGTCACACTCAACAGCGTGGATGCTGCCTGTTTGTGACTTGAGGCCTTTAGGAGCAACTTCAGTCGGATCAGCGGCTTTTGCCTGAGCTGCGAACTCAAGGCTTGCCAGAGCACCTTCATAAGGTGTTGCTAGGACTGTGTTATAAGTTACGCCAGCAACCGATTGCTTAAGCAATGGAATGCCTTGGATTTTGAGCTGGTATGCGTATTTGTGACGAAGAGTTGTTGTGCCATCTTCATTCGCGATTGGTGTTAGAGCGACTGAGCCACCTTTCGAGAATTCGATGACTTTTGCTGGAGAGACTGCAGCAAATTCTGTCCAACGCTCAAAGCTGTTGTAACGAGCTAGGATGCTCTCAACAGTTGGGAAAGCTTCTTTGCTGACGACTGCAGCGAAAGTAACAGTAGTTTTGTTGCCCGAGATTACGTTGCCTGAGCAGTATAGGCCGTTGTCGGCGATTTGATCTTCACAAGCTTCTGGAAGAGCAGGAAGAACCTTAACAGCAGTTGCTTGAGCCATTGCACCTTGAGCCAAAAGACCTGCGACGCTGAGAGCTAGAAACTTTTTCATGTAAGACTCCTTGGTTTGAGGATTTATCCCCTGGTTTTCTAAAAACAGTTACTTTTTGATCCCACTTTGATCGATGGCTTTCACTTCGCCGTCTAACCAAAGTGTTACGAGCTCGAGTTGTTTATCCCTTAGATTCTCGTCCTGACTCAATTCAAAAAGCTGATCGAGGGCGATTCGATAAGCATTATGATCAGGGTCGATCTTCCATACTAAATGCGAACGTAGGTAGCTTAAGGCTTTCGTCAAACGGACGGATAAATCCGAACCTTCTTCTATCGCCGCTCGCCAAATATTTTCAGGGACACTATCGACAGCTTCAAGTGCCAGAACAGCTTTGCCTTGGAGCTCGGTGGGATGAAGAAGGTCCATCCACATCTTGCCATCAGCAAAATCAAAGCGTTTCTGAGCAAGGAAATTCGCCATGGCCACGGCCCCTTCATCCTGGCTCTCTATCGAGGCAAGGAAGGAGTCGGCCCAATTGCGCCAGAACAGGGGTTCTGCAAATTCACCGGCAGTCTGGATCTTGTGAAGGAGAGAAGGCCCCTGCACGACGACAGCTGAGATGAAACTTTCCATCATGGATTCGCCCGTGAGCGTCTCTTCGCCGTTGATACCCTGGAGAGGTAACGAGAGCTTGGTCAGCATCGAGGCGAAACGGTTTCTAAATTCCTGACCAAGGGAGACGCGGCTCCAGGTCATAGCGAGATTTTCGAATTGCTCCGTGAGGTGAGTCTTCTCACCTGGGAGGTAGAGCGTTGCAAGGCTAACGACTTCGGTCGAGAGCTTTGTGAGTAAGCCTGAGCGATCTTTGAGT
>SEDW01000557.1 GCA_004193325.1 Pseudomonadota bacterium
GCGCAAAACACAGTCATGAGTTCAATTACATCAGAACTCAGTTCCATTTCAAAGGACTTCTCAAGACTGTCATCGAGAATGATGACCTCGATCTTATGATGGCGGCAAAGTGAAAAGATAATTTCTGATCCGAATCTTAAAAGCCTGTCTTTATGGGTAAGAATGAGTTGAGTGAAAGATTCCGTTTGAATACGAGAAAGTAATTTCAGTAACCCAGACTTCTTGTAATTCATACCTGACCCTAAATCGGAAATAAGTTCAAAATCAGCCAAATTCTCACTGCAGTACTTCTCCAGTCTCAGGCCTTGGGAAAGAAGATCTTTTTTCTGGTCATGACTCGATACTCGAGAATAAGCTACAGCTTTAACCGCTCTCACTTTGGGAAGTTCAAGTTCGAATCGTAAGCAGATTTCATCTGCATTACAACGCCGATGTTTGCCGATAGTTCGGAAGCAGTGTCCCGTCGGCTTCCCAACGCCTTAAAGTGTTGACTGATACACCTAGCAATAAAACAGCTTCACCGATCGAAACGTACATATTTCTATCCCAAAATAGGCACTATACATTCGTATTGCTATCAACATTGAAATAATCGGAATGAGTAAATTCGTCAAGATTTTTTTGATGCTGCATTAACCCTTTTAAGTCCAGCCTGCTCGGATTCAGATTCTGATGATAAAAAACATGATGAAGAAGATGTTCGTCTCGTCACCAAAGAGGAAACGATTCCAGTCGATACTTCTGGAGCGGGTACTCCGAATAACGAGCCACCGACGAGCAATACTCAGCTTACAGGACTTATCGAAGACCTATTGGCCCTCACACCGACGCTTACTATGGTTGGAACACTGACGCCACCATCGATCAACGGTGCCGGACTTCAGGCCAGTGACATCACCGTCAAGGGTTCTAAAGTCTACGTCGCCTATAACACAGCGGGAGATTCGCTCGCCGGAGGCATCGACGTAATCGATATCTCAGTTCCAGCGACTCCGACTCTTGCTTCGCACGCTTTGTATTCCGATATCGATATTAACAAAGTGGCAGTCGACGGAACGAGCCTATATGCAACCGGCGCAACTTCAACAGGCGACGGTGGAGCCGTCCTTAGCAAAATCACTCTCGACAGCGCTGGCAACCTTACAGGCGCGAAGTCGAGTGTAGCACTGCGGGGAGAGGCCTCAGCCACAACCTCAGCTTATGCCGGGACGAGTGTCATCGCAGCAGGAGGCAATGTCTTTGCCCTCTCAGGAAACAACGGCGGACTTTCTATTCTTGACGCGCGAGATCTCTCTCAAAAATCTTTCACGGCAATCGAAGAGGCTCGTGACATTTCGTTCGACTCGACCTCGAGCTCGCTTTACGTTGTGAGCGGTAAGACTGCGGCAGCAGAAGCGCGCGTGAAACACTACAACCTCACAACAGGCGCTGCGATCAACGACTATACCGTTGCTCTCCCCAATGCTCAGATCGATGCAGGGAAATCGACGATTATCACCGGCTCAAACATGCAGCTTACCACTGCCGGATTCGGCGGAGCTCGTTTGCTTTGCCTTGCCAATGGCGCAACGATGGGAACAGCGACCAACCCAGTTATTTCCGGCCTAACGGCTGCTGATCAGGTTGCCAACGCAGCTGCCTTCGGTAACGGCTTGATGTACGTGGCAAACGGTGGTGCTGGCGTATCGATCTATTCGGTCAACACCCCACTTATTCCGCTCGGATGCCTTGGGATCACGATCAACTATCTAGGTCGTTTCTCGCTCGGTGACGACGCATCGGTCAACAACATCTTCTACAGCAATGGTCACCTGGTTGTGGCAACCGGCACCAAAGGTTTCAAAATCGTGAAGGTTACGCAATCGGTCCTTGCCCAACTGCTCAACGCTCTTTGATCTTGAATACTTAAGCTGATTTAAAAAAAGGAAAAGCCTTCGAGATGATCGAAGGCTTTTTCCGTTGTATCGAGAGGATTACTTGGAAGCAATATCAGGTAGGGCTGGATCATAGGTTTTTTTAACAGGCTTTGGAAACTTTCGAGTGTTTGCAAAGATCTGATAGATATCCTGAGGTATGACCGGCGGGAGCGAGGTTAGCTCCTCTCCATTGAGCAGGCCTCGCCAGTTAAACTGCATAACGCCGATGTCTACGTTTAGGCTCGTAGGTATTTTGGCGAGGGTTTTTCGTTTGAGTTCTTTTAAGACCTTGATGGCTTCGGCGCCGCGAGTGATCTTAAAGTCTGTAGGATGGTTCTCGCGTACGATGACGAAGCGGAAGTTTGTTTCCTGGTAGGCGAGGAGCCAAAGGATATCAGGATTCGAGGTCGCGCATGCAGCCTTTGCGAACTCTTCGAGCTGCGCCTGCTCCTCAACCTTAAAGGTTGGGTTGGTAGCTTTCGCGGTATCAGCAAATACCTTTTCGCAGGGCTGCATGGTCTGCAGCGCGGTGTATAGGATTATGCTCATAGCTTCCAAAGACATCGGCGAACCTCATTCGGAGTGGAACTTCGAAGCCGTATCTACGTCATAATTGTCGAGGGTGATTGCTTTGAATTGCGCTGGGAGGAAGTAATTATGGGGGAGAAATTTCCCCAATCATTTCAGAGGTGTATATTTCTCAATAAGACCGGATCTCTCGTGCACCGATAAGGCATTAGCCTTTTGATTCACTGGAGAAACTAATGATTCGCCTGAAGCCGATCGAGACTCAATCATTTCTTTCTCTGCTGCTCCTTAGCTTTCTACTATCCTGTGCCGAGGCCCCTAAGGCATCGCCCAAGACAAAGCGTTCGACGGATAACAGCGTTCCTGAAATCGTCAGTCCCACACCCATTCAGGATTCCATCGGGCAAGGTGATGACGACGGCAAGAACGAAAACACGACTCCGATCGTTCCAGGAACGATGTCCGATGATAACGATCCCAAAGACGCAGGCAAAGCTGGAATCGATACGGCAGCCACACAAGCTGTCCTAGAGCTGTCCCAGGCTTTTACTTACCTTGATAAAAACCCTCCTCCCGCTGTGAAGGACGAATTCCCTTCCAAAGTCTGTATCTATCCCTCCATTAATTACGGTGGGACTGCTGTGTGCGTGGCTGAAGGGGCAGTAACCAATCTCGCCTCCGGAAAAAAAGCTTCGTCACTGAAGATTGCCAGCGATATGTGGATTGAACTGTTCGATCAGATGGATGGCAAGGGGAACTCCTTTGCATCGAGCGAAAGCATCACGCGCCTTGACAGCATGAACTTCGACGACGCTAAGAGTTACCGCATCTACAAGCGGACAAATCCAGAGAAGTTCGTCTCGGTTGAGAATAGCAAACTCAAATATAAGATCCTTAATGGTGACGACAAGGTTATGGACTTCTCAACAGCCGGTTACGGCGGAGGAGGAGTCAAGCGACCAATCATTAAGGCGGTAACAAGCCTAACCTCGCCCCCATCTGGCGATGCCACAGCCACTATCCAGGCAGCTATCACGGCTCTTGGCAAAATTGCGGCCGATGCCGATGGCTTTCGCGGTACCATCAAACTTGGGCCTGGCGACTGGAAGCTGGCGGGCACGGTGCATTTGAATGTGAGCGGAGTCGTTTTACAAGGAACGATAGAAGGTTCGAAGAAGACCCGATTACTCGGTACGGGTAATCCTCATCTCCTGATCGATGCCAACGGAACGGATCGTAGTAACTTTGATTCCAAAGTCGACATCAAACAATTTCTCACTGATAAAACGGTCGGCGTGGGATCCTGGACCCTTCCCCTGAAATCAGTTGTAGGTCTTAAGAAAGATGATTCCATTCTTCTTGAAGTTCCCGTGAGCGCAGAGTGGATTAAACTCCTCAGTATGGACAAGCTCGTTCGAGACGGAGCGGCTCAAACCTGGATGAAACCAGGGGCTCTTTTGACAATGGACCGACGCATCACAGCGATCGAAGGCAACACGATAACGCTCGACAGTCCCATTCCGCATACCATAAGACCGGAATATACAGCGTCCGAAGGCGGCGCTTATATCAGAACCTATCGCCAGGCCGGACGACTTCAAAAGGTTGGAATTGAGGATCTTGAAGCTCAGGGTGAGTTTGTAGGAGGAAGTATCTCTACCGGTCTCTGGCAGTTTCTAGACATGGAAAATGTTCAGGATGCCTGGGTGAATAATTTGAAGCTGACAGACTTCGGCGCAGGTTCAATCAAGCTCGCAAATACTGTACGGAGAATTACAGTTGCCAATGTATTTGCTTCAGTCTCCGAAGCTCAGGACAACTCCGCAGGCTATGCAGCCATCTTCACGATAATGGGAAGCCAGATCCTTCTCAGGGATTGCTCCGCTTCGAGTCCGGCAAAGATTTTCTATGTCGTCACGCAAACGGGAACCATGGGTCCTAACGTCGTCCTCAATCTTCACGATGTGGGCAAATCCATAGGTTTCATCCAGCCTCATGCCCGCTGGGCTGCGGGCCTTCTGGTCGACAACGCAGTACTGCTTGGTGGTGGCACTCAATACATCGATCGATTAACAGCAGGCAGTGGACACGGTTGGTCGGTAGGCCACAGCGTAGCGTGGAATAGCATCGGGGAATCGTTTGATGTTATGAGTCCACCAAAGGCAGGCATAAATCGGCCGAATTGCGGATCGATGGGAGAATGTTCCTGCAGCGCCTGACTGATTCCCCATACGACTCCACCCAAGACCTGGCTTCTCGCCGTTTTGGGATTGAGGATCTTGCCGGCAGCAACTGCGATTACAACTCGTGATACTTCGACGATACCCAAGTCCCCATCGACTTTGACTTCGACGAATACAGCGGAATGCGTGTTACGCGTGTAGGGCATCTGTTTGAGCTTATTAGGAAGAGTGGTCGTGTCCTCTTCGATAAAACCATCCTTCTGAGTGACGACCACAGAACTTAATGGAATCTGTCTTGTGGGATCATCTTTCAATCGAATCGCAAGATCCTTGAATTCCACATCCTCAAATTTTGCTTTAGCGAGTGGCGAGTGAGGAAGTTCCTTGGCGATCTTGAAGACCTTTTCAGCAATCGATTGAGTGACGTTGTGCACCGCCGTTCCCACCGAAGCTGCTGTCCACGAGCCGCCCTCGAGAGTACTCAAAGGCAGATCGGTATCGCCGAGTTTGAAATCAACCTTGTCGAGAGGCAGGCCGAGTGAATCGGCAGCAATTTGCGACATGATCGTATAGGTGCCGGTTCCGATATCCGCTGTCCCGCAGCTCACCGTGAGCTTGCCATCGGCCTCGAGTCTGGCTTTGGCGCGGGAGGGCTGTTGTAGCGCTTCCCAGATTCCGCTTGCCATCCCGTAACCGATGTAGTTGTGACCTTCCTTAATGGATCGAGGGGTTTTGCCTCGCTTCGACCAACCAAAGGCTTCTGCACCTTGCTTGTAGCAAGCTTTGAGTTCTTTGCTGGAATAGTCTTTATCCTTGTTTTGATCCCGCTCCGAATAATTTTGCACCCGAAATTCTAAAGGATCCACCCCAGCTAGAATTGCAAGTTCATCGATAGCGGATTCCAAAGCAAACATTCCCGAAGTGGCTCCCGGAGCGCGCATATCCAAGGGGGTGTAGACATCGACTTTCGCAAGACGATAGTCGAGAGACGTGTTCTCGCACTGGTACATTTCCGAGGACCAGGCAACGACATTCTCACTATATTCTTCGAACTGCGAGGTTTCTGACAAGGCCTCGTGTTTGACTGAGGTGAGAGTGCCCTTGCTGTCGGCGCTCAATTCCATATCGTGGAGAACCTTCGGGCGATGGCCAAAGGTAAACATCTGAGGCCTGGAGAGAACGACTCTGACGGAGCGTTTCAGATCCAAGGCTGCAAGTGTTGCCATGAAGAGTTGATACTGAGGCCGTAGGCCCGAGCCAAAGGCGCCTCCAACAAAAGGCGAGACCACTCTTACTTTCTTTTTGGATAAGCCGAAAATATTGCAGATAAAGGACTGACTGTTGAAGACGCCCTGCGTCTTGTCATAGACCGTGAGGCTTTCATCGTCTTTGTTGTAAACGACAGTGGACGCGTGCATCTCCATAGGATTGTGATGCTGCGCTGGAGTCGTGTAAGTGGCCGAAATTTTGAATTCAGCTTTTTCAAACACGCGATCGGCATGACCCCGATTTTTAGGCAGAGGAAAACGATTGTGCTTTGGCTTCTCGCCTTTACCTTTAAGGTCTTCAATGGTGACTTCAAATTTCTCTTTACCGTATTCGACGACGATTAATCGGGCGGCTTC
>SEDW01000558.1 GCA_004193325.1 Pseudomonadota bacterium
GCACATCAGTAAACCTGTGGATAGGAATGTGTTAGCGGATTTGATTGTAAGGCTCTGCCGCTAACCTTTTAAGACTAAAAACTACAAAAAATTCCACCTAAGTATCGAATAGCCAAGGCCTTAATTAATTTTTAAGCCTCGCCTGATCAAATGCGGGCATAATCCACCGATGCACAATTACCGATACGTCTAAGGACGGACCGGTCTAATCAAAATCAGTACAATCCGATCTTAGGATGCAACTTGCGACAGCTGAAGGCACGACTGCTATTCACCTTGTTCCTATTCCTGGGGACATTCGTATCCAATTCCGCCCTTGCTCAGATTCTCCTGAACAAAAATACTCTAAACGAATCCCTGACCCACGTCGCCAAATTTCAAAAACTCCCGACAACGATCTCTGATCAGGAAATCCTGGCTGGCAAATTCGATCCGGAGTTTACGTCTCTCGACAAAAACAGCTTCGGATTCAGCAAAGATTCGATATGGATTAAATTTGACGTCGAGAACAACGACAGTGTCCCTGTCGATGCCGTACTATCTTTCACTTACCCTCTTCTTGATTCGGTGAAGATTTTTTATCAGAGTGAATCAGCTCCTTGGGCTGAATCACAGCTGGGTGACCTAACTCCACACGATGGCGGGAAGACGACGGACATAGCCTACGATTTTAGGCTGGAGCCTGGGCAGAAAGCCAAATTCTACACGCGCATTAATTCCGGCAGTGGCCTTCTGGTCTCCTCTAGAATCTATTCCAAAGCACATCATTCTGTGCTTCAGAACTTTAATCTATCCTTCTATTCGATATTTCTGGGCACCCTGATAGGCCTCGGCCTCTACAATCTCTTTCTGTTCTTCACGACCCGTTTTCCTCACTACTTTACCTACAGTATCCTCGTCTTCGATTCAGCCGCGCGCGAAGCCTACCTTTCTGGTTTGTCCTTTCAGCTGCTCTTTCATAACGCTCCCCGCGCGCACGAGATCTTTGGTATCGTCAGCATGTCGATGAACGTTGTGACCGTAAACCTATTTGTATTAACTTTCCTCAAAGTGAAGAACGCCAGCCGCGGCTCCTACTACTACCTCGTGCTGTCGTGTCATCATTTCTGTAATCCGTTACCGCCAGGGCTTTACGATCGCCAAACATTTCATCTCGGCATTCTGGTTTGTTCTGATGGCTTGGCTTGTGACCGCAATGTCCACGGCGGGTATCATCAACTCCTCTTACTTCTCACAGTTTGCGAACGTCGTTGGCCAGTTCATTGAGATTATCCTCTTGTCCTTCGCCCTTTCGGAATTCATAAATCAGATCAAGAAAGAAAAGAACAAAGCCGTCGTCGAACTGAACAAGCTCCTCCAGGCCTCGGTTAAGGAAAAGACGGAAGACATCTCTTTGATCATGAACAATATTGAGCAGGGTATCTGTCTTGTGCGTGGGGGCAAAGAGATTACAATTTCGTCCGACTATTCCCGCTACCTGAGCCGAATCGTTCTGAACGATGATCTGGCTGGGAAAAATTTTGTCGAGTCGATCTTTGTAGGTAGCAGCATTCAAGGCGATCGTTTAGACCAACTCAAGAGCACTCTTTGTGCAATCATGGGTGAATCTTCGCTGGCATACGACATGAATAGCCATCTCTTGGTCTCGGAGTTCGAAAGAAAAAGTGGCGAAGGACGGGATGAAATCTTCACCATTCAATGGACTCCGGTGGCAGACGAAGACGATCACATAAAAGTCATGCTCGTCGTCCTCACGAACGAGACCAATATCCGGAACCTGCAAATCGAAGCAAAATCGAAGCAGCTGGATTTAAAGATGCTCGGCGAATTGGTAAACATTTCCGAGAACAGCTTCAAATCTGTCGTCGGTAATTTCGCGAAATTGATCGAAGAGATCGACGATAATCTCAATAAATCGGATCGAGTGAATCTTGTTGATATCCAGGATTTGATGCGCGCTGTGCATACGATCAAGGGTATGGCGCGGACGCATGGACTGACTGAGCTTGCCACCGCGTCCCATCAGGCAGAAGACGCAATTCTTCTGCAAATGCGATCATCCCAGATTCTTCTCTCAAAAAATTTGAGCAAAGAGATCGAAGGGATTCATTCGACACTGGATTCCTACATAAAACTTGGCGATGACAAGCTCGGTAGGAGACAGACGGTCGACCGCCGCAATAGCCTTCATTCAGGTTTGGCTGGCAGTTGCCTCCAGCAACTGAAAGAAATCGAAGCGATGCTTATGCCAGGGGAAAGCTCCAAGGCCGTTACGGACATTCGAAACTTTCTTCTCAAATCCGTCGGCAACAGCCTCGAAGACATTCTCAGAGAGCACGTGCGATCGGTCTCGAGCTTGGCCCGGGAATTAGGCAAAGCGGCCCCACAGATTCTCTTTGATGATCCTGATAGGGTTCTTTTCCTTCAGCATTCGGAACTGCTCCTATCGTCAGTTTTCACCCACCTGATGCGTAACTCGGTGGACCATGGTATCGAGACGGCCGAGGCACGCCTGCTCCAAGGAAAAACTTCGGCCGGAACAATTACCGTTTCTATCCGGCAAACAGCTGATGATGTGCAGATTGAGCTCTACGATGATGGAGCGGGTTCTACTGCAAAGTCCCCCAGCGAGATCTCAGGGCGTGGTGTCGGCCTTTACGCTGTGCGATCCTATCTTCAGCGCGAGCGTGGTAATATCCACCTCCGTTTCGATTCTGGCCCAAGAAAGGCTGAAGGAGATCCAATTCCCTTCCGTTTTGTCATTAGTCTGCCCAAGACTATGATCTGGAATGCCCAGAGCGAGTTTCCTGCACTGTCGGCCTCGGCTTAAACTCAACGGGGCCTTACAGCCGACCGATGTTTCCACCCATCAGCCACAATCTCCAATAATTTCCTATCCCACTAATCACGCTGTACATTGCGCTTCATCTTCGAGAGCACTTTCCTGCAATTCTTACGTATTTGTACCTTGTTCCGGTCCTCCTGAAGGATTACAAGAGGCTTGTGTTGAGCCTCAAAGGCTTGGCCACTCGACCAAGAATCAAATCAAGGAAATCCTATGAAAATGCTCCTCACTCTCTCATTCCTCCTAGCAAGCTCTGCCATGGCTAAACCAGTGGCAACGATTAAAACTTCAGGCGGCTTCACAGCTGTTCCTACAACTCGTACTCTTACTGTTGACGCCAATGGCCAGGTCAACGTCGAAACAGTTACTACAAGCTGGGAACAAGGTTCCAAGCCAGTCGTGACTAAGGTTAAAGTTGCTAAACTCAATCCTTCAGTAGTCGCAGCACTTCTCTCCGATATCGCTGAAGCAAACAACACGAACGTTGTGGCAGAAAACCCTGAAGCTCCCGAATGCATGGATGCTCCAGCTGTTGTATTCTCGGCTCTGAAAGATGGCGCTCTGGTTGAAATCGGCAAAAAAGTAAACTGTAAGTCCTACTACCTCGAAGACTATCAAGGCCGCACAGCGATGACGCTCCTTGAAAGCCTACAGACGATCTCTTACAGCGCTAAGTGATTCGCCGACTCCTCATTTAAATTTGAAATCCCCTCCGAGGTCGACTCGCGAGGGATTTTTTATGTCGAATTTTTTTCGCCTGACCCAAGACTCAATTCTTACCCAAAGTAAGAAGAAATCCAGAAAAAAGTGAATATTCGCACAACATTTGTGCTCAAGTTTTTTAATCTTTGTAAGAAACCCTTCTCCTTAATCTTCTGTTAACACGTATTAAACCCCCAATTTTTTTGCCCATTTTCGAATCCTCGGCCAGATATCCACTAACATTCCAGAAATTACTTTCTTTAGAGTTTTTTTCTATTTCCGATAAAGGGAAGCGCCAGAATTTTTGAAAGGTCCCAACCAATGAATTGGAAAAAGATCATAGCGACGATCACACTCATGGCTTTTGTCATGTCGTGTAAACCTGTTGGATCGGGCGGCGACGCTACGCTGAGTGCCGTGACCAAGTCTCCTGCACTTGACCTAATTAAGTCGAGCTGCGAACTTGCTTGCGCCAAGATCAAAAACAAGGCGGTTCTGGCTTTCGTTGGTGGGGAAGAACCTGCTGCGGAAACAGAAGTAAAATTTGGTGACGCGAAGATCCTCTGGAGCTTCTCGAAATATCTCACCAAGCGTAAAGCTCGTGGCGACGTAAAAGTCACTGAGAAGAAGGACGCTGGTACCGTAGCCGGGACGCCCGCAGATGCAGGTGCCAAGACTTCTACAGGTGCAGGTTTCTTCACCAAACACTTCGCTATCTCTGGTGGCCTCGTCATGAGTACCTCGAACAACATTCGAGACCTGCTTAAGACCGGCGGTACCAAGATGGATGCGGCTCAGGTCGCCGATGCCAAAGTTGAAGAGAAAAAGAAGAAAGGCTTTTGGGAAAAAGCGGATTCCACGAAAGGTCCTAAGCTAACCACAGCCCAAAAAGCGGCTGCCAAGAAACAAGAAGTTGCCGCAGTCAAAGCTCAAACTGAGGCTCTCAAAAAAGGGTCTGGCCTTTGGAAAGCACAGGGCGGCGGAAACAAAGCAACCTTCAGCTTTGGTGCAGCACTCGATAAATTCAAGAAAACTGAAAAAATGCGCGTAACAGCTGATGTCGAAGTCAAAACTGTTGCCGCCAAACTCACAGCGGAAGCCTGGATCGGCGCGAAAGTCCTCAACCGTGCCGTCGGTGGTGCAAAACTTCTTCAACTCATCGCTTCGGCCGGTATGGATGCCCCGACTGTCACAAGCGCCAAAGCAAGCGCTGGCCTCCGCCTCGTCTTCTTCGGTATCGATGTACCTGGTACAACCAAAGAAGTCGGCGCGACTCTGATCGATAAAGTCTTTCCTGTGCCTGCAATTCCATCAGCAAACATTCCAATCTACGGCTTTCCCGCAGGTGGTATCACAGCTGAAATTCAACTCGTTCCATCGACCGGTCTCGGTATTGACGTCGATGTGAAAAAAGCCGGTATGTTTACCCTCAGCTTTATCCCGGCAATCAGTTTGGTCATGAATGTGACCGTAGGTGCTCAGGCTGCAGTCCTGACTCTCGGCGTTGAAGGGACTACGACCATCATCGCTCTCGAAGTTCCTTTGAGTGTAACCATGGGCGGCGATATCAAAGGTGGTCTCTACTACACAGGTATCAACTACGTCGGTGTTAAGGTCACAGCGATGGGCGGGACAGGTATCAGTCTCGTCGCCAAACTCGATGTGCCAAGTCCATT
>SEDW01000559.1 GCA_004193325.1 Pseudomonadota bacterium
ACTGCAGTCGAGGAGTTCAAACTTTCGACCAATGAAAGCGGTGCGGTTTCGGTCATGAAAGAAATCTCGCTCGCGGTTCCCAAAGAAACCAAGATCGATGTGACGGAATTCGATTTTAAGACGACTCTTCCAGGTCAGGGTAAGCTCGTGCTTCGTGCCGAGACCGATAACTTTGCCTCACAGTCGGCGATTCTCGAAGCCTTCAACAAGATCAGAGTGCTGCAAAACGTTCAGGAAAAAAATTCGGGTGCCAAGCCTGGCTCCGATGGCAAAGTCATCGAGTTTACCATCCAGGCTGATTATGTACATCCGAGCTCGGAGACGACTCTATGAGTGCCATTACCGACGTAAAAGACCAGTTTCAATCGCTCGTGTCGCGCGTGATCTTTCAGGTTCGCCGCAGTCTGTTCGGGATGAACAACGAGCGCATCGACTTTATCATGGACAGTTTCTATAAGCTGTCGCCTCAGCATCAGACTGGGCTGCTCGCTGGCGTTGCCGGCTCGCTCCTTATCTTTGTGCTCGGCGCGTTCACTATCTACTTCTCGCGCATCAATGCGCTGGAAGATGAGCTGAACACGAGTTTCGATGCCTTGCAGGAAGTTCGAAGCCTCAGTGCCAACTACGAGCAGGAATTGAAACGCTACCAGGAATTGAAGGGTATCGTCGCGCGGAATTCTGCCGACTTTAAGCCTAAGCCTTATTTTGAAAGCCAGTCGAACAAGGTCGGCGTTCAGATTCAGGATCTTCGGTCGCAGGACGCTGAAATTTCTGCAGACAGCCCACTGTCGACGGACTTCCGTTATTCGACAGTTGAATTTCGTCTGCCGAAAGTTTCGCTGCCAAGACTTTTGAAGTTTATTGAAGAAGTGGAGAAGGGCAATCCAAGCCTTAACTTTCACAGTTTGCAGATCAGAACGCGCTATGGTGATCGTCTGTTCTTTGAGACCAATGCCAAGGTAGTCGCATATAAAGTCGGTGGAGGAGCTAACTAGTGTCTGAAGATGAAGCGCTGCCGCGGAAGAACTATCTCAAGTGGCTTTGGTATACGGGTCTTTTCATTTTTGCCTTTCTTGTCTTCTTCCTTTTCACCTTTCCTTATGGAGTGGTGAAAGAGGCGATCGTCGGTGAGATTTCTCAATCGACAGGTCTTAATATTCGTGTGAAAGAAATCGGTCCATCCTTTCCCATCGGTGTGGATGCGGAAGGCTTGAAGATCTCAACTCAGGACGCTCTCGCCCAGGTTGAATTTCAAAGCGCGGATGCCACGATCTCGATCCTTCCCCTGTTCATTGGCCGCGTGACGTTCAACCTTGAGCTTGTGAGCAAGAACAAAGGTGTGTTTGAGGCCTCCGCTTCCTGGGGAATACTTCAGCTCATCTCCCGCAAAGATATGATGCCAACCAAGATCAATGTCGAGTCGAAGGACTTTGAACTCGGCCCGCTCGTGACGCTGATGCTCCGCGAGAAGTCGAAGACAGCCAACGATATGGTCAAAGATCTGATGACTCAGATCACCTTCCTCGGGAATATGACAGGCAAAGCCGAAATCAGCCTGGCTTCGGAGCCGATTCAATCGACCGGAACCGTGGATCTACAGCTTAAAAAAGCAACGCTTGACCTGAACAACCCGAACCTCGTGGTTGCTCGGCAGAACTTTGAGAAGGCTTTGATCAAGGGCAACCTGCAAGGCGGCAAACTCACTATCGACCCGAACTCCGCTTTGAACAGCCAGGAGCTTAAGGTTGCCTTCAAAGGGAACAGTGTTTTGAGAAACCCTTTCGAGGGGTCGCTCCTGGACTTTGTTATCGCGATCAAGCTCGAAGGTACTCTGCGTGACAACTTTGGTTTCATCATGAGCGTCATCGGCGGCAACGAGGGTGGGGTGAACTACACCATCAACGGCAGCATGGGTCGACCGAACTTTCAGGGTTCTCCTAACTGATCTTTCAAAAAGCCCGTCCCATCTGAGCTTTGGCTCCGGGGACGGGCTTTTTTGCGTTTGAAATCCGCTCATGGTCAAGCCAGCTGGAATTGCTCGATTTAAAGCCCTTTTTCGGGATCGGTTCCTAGGCAAATTTTTCCTGAAAAACGCGAGATTTTCGCAGTGTTATTGCATCGGATTGACACCCTCTTTGAAGCACCCGTACAATAGGAGTATGTAGAAATAGGATCAAGGTATGGACGAGTATTTCCTCCGAGCCGAAGAATTCTTGAAGACCATGGCAGAGGGTGCGGAACACGCACGCACGGCCCTGGCGCAAGATAATTGGGATGGCTATGAGGAGGCCATGAGTGTGAAGAGCAACGCTTTTCATCATTTCCTGACAACCGACCATATTCTGGAAAGTTCCCATCCCGACTATCTCAAAGATGATCGCTGGCTGGAGCTCTGGAACGACTTGCAAGAGTCGGAAAAGGCACTGGCGGCTCAAATCGAAATATACCAGTCGAGTCTAAACCAGACGTTGCGGAAAATTCGGAAGACGAAAGTTGCTGTGGGTCGGTATCAGTCCGGCCAAAAAGAAAAATCTGCATTTGAAGACGGCGTTTGATGGCTGCGTAGAACGGCCTTGGGAGGCGAGTTTCATGGTGGAAGTAGCGGTAAAACAAAAATTAGCATTGGTTCTCGGCAGCGTGCCTAGCGTTGAAGAGGTGGATTACTTCCGTCTTCTCGCCGAAACTTATGACTTTTGCGTGATCGCCTCTGAGTCGATCTGCGGATATCTCGCGCAAACGAGTTATTTCAACCAGCTGACCTGTATCGCGCTACGCGATCACGACGAGAACCCAACGTTCTTGCCAGGCCTCGAGAAAGTGCTCGAGCAGTTCAG
>SEDW01000560.1 GCA_004193325.1 Pseudomonadota bacterium
GCGGAAGTGAAAGCGTTCTGGGATCAGGTTGCGGGAAATGTTGGACATGAAGTCCACGGCAAGGCGAAGGGTACGAACGGTGAAGATTCATTATCAGTCTAAGCTCTTTAAGCTGCCGCTCCTTCGCCAGTACTCAGCCATTGTCCTTGGCCGGCATTGCTTTGTGAAGGAAGCCACAGCCTCGGACCGACTCATTCGCCACGAACTCGTTCATCAGGAACAGATACGTCGACATGGTGTGATCTTATTCTATTTCACCTATGTATGGGAATACCTTCGCAACCTATGGCGCTATCGAAGTCACGATCAGGCTTACCGACAAATCTCTTTCGAAGTCGAGGCTTACGCCCGAGAGACTGACGAAAGCGAGGCGAGTCGCACAATCCGAAAGTGAAAAAACTTTGCAAGCGAAAATGGCTAAAAAATATCGTCGATTTTCTTATGTTGAATGTCTCTAGGGTAAGATTAGTCTATAAATTCCCTACTTCCATCAAAGCCTTCCCACGACTGAAAACTATTTTTGCAAAATTGAATGCACGTCTACAAAAGAAAAGCAAGATGCAGGAAATTTAAGACCCATGTAGTTAATTTCATACAGACTGCACTCAAATCACAAACCCTTAATATCATTCAGTTAAAATAGTTAAAAACTTCGGCACGGATCCTGCTTTGTATGTCTCGTCCAACGATGTTTCGAAGTGAAGCAAGATCCAAGATTTTTTGGCGCGAGTTAAACGCTAAAAACTGAATCCATAAGAGGGTGAACTATGAACCGCAAAATTTTTGAACAAATCATTGCCAAAATTCCTCATCTTACAGCCGATGGCCTTATGGATATCAGCGACATCACTTTCCAAACAAAACGTCGCGACTTCGTTCGCAGCACATTGCCACTTGGTCAAACCATTGCTGCGATCGAGTTCTTGTCTTCGATCGGCAAATCAGGCCGTTTCTCTCGCTGGCAGCGCACCAACTGTACTCCTGAAAACCTTCAGGACCTCATCGAGTGGGCCGTTGGTCAAAGAGTTTCCACTGGCGCAATCATCGTAGCTTCCATCTACCTTGGTTTCACAATGGGTGTTCAAGACGGAACTAAAGCTTACTTTAACTTCCTCGTTCCTCAGATGGAATTTGAACTGGCTCGCTTTGCAAACGTACAACAAGTTCGTATGGTTGTCGGACAATAAGCAGCTCCATAGATTCAATCTCGAAACTCGCAAAATATGTATGATTAGCGCCGAAACTTTGACAGTTTCGGCGCTTTTTTTATTTGGCTCCTAAGTCATCATCCGTACAAAAAGAAGACTCCACTTCGCTCGCGAGGACTGGGAAGTCACAGTTGGGTCCAACCCGTCCGACAGTTGTAGTCGAGAACGTGCCCTTCTCCGCATCTTCAAGGCAAAGGATTTTGGCCTCTTCAGTGCAGACTGTTGGGAGAATCGGTGGAGTTGAGCCGACGCAGAGTTCGTTGTCGACGATTCCAGGCAGAGTTGGAAACTCGCAATTCGGTCCGAGGCGGCCGACTCCGACACTTTGATAGCCTGAGGCGACAGTCTCAACACAGAGGAGCTGTGCCTCCGATGTACAGAGAGTTGGTGTGATGGGATCGATGGGATCGATCTGATTAGGGGAATCATTTTCTGGAACCTGAGCCAGACTTAGACTGGAGCAAAAAGCTGAGATTAGAACAGCGGACTTGATGAAAGGTTTCATGATCGAACTCCTCAGTTGGTTTCCGTTCATCATGGTCGCGGGGCGAGGTAAAGTTAAACGGTCTATCCCTCGCAATCGATCCAAAGTCTTACTCTGATGGTCTAAGATTGAATTTCGCAAAATCTGGAAACTCAAATCTCTCGCCAAATAGAGAAAGAATATTATGTAAAATCCCTGCCAAAACGTAAGAGTAACCCATCGATTGTACAGGAGGAATTTTAAATTTTAACCTCCATCGATTATTCCTTACACTTCTGCTCAAGCGAGCCGATAAGCCTTAAGTGACCGGCATAAGAAAGTGAGATCAGAATGGCAAATCGTTTGGCATCCAGAGCGAAAAATAAAATGATCGTATCGGCCTCCACTTTTCTTTCGCTTTCACTTGCCGTTTTTCTCACAGCCTGCAATCAAAACGAAAGCATCGTCATTCCCGATGCAGTTCCTCCCACTCAAGACGCGGATGCCCAGGCAGGTGATCAGTACGGATCAGGTGGCAATGTCGAGACGACTCTTCCCACTGACAAAGAACCTGAGACAGTGAGTAACGAGACAGAAATTCCTGTCGTTACACAGCCGACCAGTCCCGTAGTCGTCACAGATCCCGCACCGGAAATTCCTGATCCGACTCCCGTTGTTATTCCTCCCAAGACTACGCAGACCATTGCGAACGGCCGTTATTACATCAAGGGTAATGGCAGTGGGCGCTGCCTGGATATCCCAAACAGCAACAGCGGTATCGGCATTCAAATTCAAATCTGGGACTGTAATCAAACCGGAGCCCAACTCTGGTCGATCGAACATACGAGCGATGATTACTACAAGATCGCAAACTACTATGGGAAGGCGCTTGAAGTCCGGTCGGGATCGATCGTAGCCTCGGCTGCCATTCAAACCTCGGACTATTCGTCGAAGACCTATCAGCAGTTCAAGTTTACGAAAAAAGCCGATGGCATCTACGTCATCACAATTCGCGGTAGCGAGTTTGCTGTGGATGTGTCCGGCGCTGCTGTTGCGAATGGAACAAAAATTCAAGTCTGGCAACAGACCAATATTGAAAGTCAGAACTTTCAACTCATACCGGCCGCTCAATAAGACTTCGAGTTCGCACGCCTTATCGAC
>SEDW01000561.1 GCA_004193325.1 Pseudomonadota bacterium
TCAGCACAGGCATCTTGCTCAAACGCGCCAGCGCAATGAGCAATCCGATCACACTCGCAAAGACGATACTGATGATCGACACGAAGAGAGTATTAATCGCACCGACGAGGAACACCATACCGAGAGTCGAAGTCTCGGAGTAGGGAATCAAATGAAATGCAATGCCAAAGCCCGCCTGATTCTGCAAGAATCCAAAACCCGAACTAATTCCCCGCATCGCGAGCTGAGTCGAAACGTTATGAGCGGCATAGGCGAAGACAGCGATCAAGGCTGCAAAGAACAGACCTTGAATCACCCAACCTTTTTTCGCCGAAGATTTTACCATCAAGCGTTAGCCCCTTTCATCGGAACGGCATCGGGTAGTGAAGACCACCCTTGGTCCAAAGCGCGTTTGTACCGCGTTCGATCTTGAGCGGCGACGCCATTCCAAGGTTGCGTTCGAAGACTTCGCCATAGTTTCCAACCTGGGTCAGAATCCTTTGGGCAAACTGCGGATCGAGACCTAGATTTTTCCCTAGCTCGCCTTCGCTTCCGACTATGCGCCGAATCGCAGGTTTATCACTCGCCTTGGCCTGTTCCATCGTCGCCATTCCAACATCCAGCTCTTCGCCTTCGAGCAAGGTAAAGAGCGTCCAACGCACGATATCGCCCCAGCGATTATCACCGTGACGCACAGCGGGCCCGAGCGGCTCTTTCGATATTTTTTCGGGAAGGATCACATGATCCTCGGGATGTTTGAGTTTGGTTCGGTCAGCGTAAAGACCTGACTGATCACTGCTCATTGCATCGCAGCGTCCGGAGTCGTAAGCGGCGACGACTTCATCGTTTTTCTCGAAGGTTACAAGCTTGTATTTGATCTTTCTCGAGCGGAAAAAATCAGCGACGTTTAGTTCGGTTGTTGTGCCGAGATTTATGCATATACTTGCGTTGACCAATTGATCTGCTGAGGTTACACCTAGTTTCTTGTGAACCATAAACCCTTGCCCGTCGTAGTACGTAACGCCGACAAAATCGATGCCCATGGAGGCGTCGCGCTGCAAGGTATAGCTCGTGTTCCGTGATAACACGTCTATTTCACCAGATTGGAGAGCGGTGAAACGTTCTTTAGCCGAAAGCGGTGTGTATTTGACTTTGGCTTGGTCGCCCAGCACTCCAGCTGCAATGGCTCGGCATAAATCGACGTCAATTCCAAACCAGCGACCCTCTTTGTCAGCGGTCGAAAATCCCGGCAAACCTTGGCTGACGCCACATTTGAGGTAACCACGCTGCTTCACATCAGACAGAGTGTCAGCTCGACCTTTGACAGAAGCGCTGAGCAGAGCCAGGGCGCCTAGACTTAGGGCTAAGGTTTTCATCATCATCTCCAAGTGCTTATCGCTCGAATTGAAAAGCGGGTATAGCACAAGTTAAGAAGCCCGGATACCTCGGCCAAAAGTCTCTAGGCACGAATTCCGTGCTACAGTTGCACGCCGATGTTATAGTTTCTCCGGTCTATTGCTAGGGACCTTGAGATAAGTTAAGTTCTAGAATCTTTGGCAAAAGCAAACAAGCGAGGCGAGTAAAAAATGGCAGTATTACGCAACTCGATGTTTCAAGAAATCCTTTTTCCAGGGGACGAAGACGAGTTTGGATCACAGGGACAACTGTTCCTGCAAAAGGTCCTGCGTTACCATTTAGCGCCCGACTCCTTAGTCATGAATTCGCCTGTCGTCATCTTCGACTTTGAAACGACCGGACTCGATTCGATTCGAGACCGCATCATCGAGGTCGGTGCGATTAAATACGTTAACGGTAAGCGCGTGGGAGATTTTTCCTTCCTCGTCAAACCCGAAATCCCGCTCCCTGAAATTATCACCAAGATTACGGGCATCACACCTGAGATGCTTGAAGGCCAACCAGCGATCGAAGCTGTGTTACCCGACTTTCTCCAATTCATCGACAAAACAGTTCTCGTCGCTCACAACGCCGAGTTCGATATGGCCTTTCTTCGATCGGCCTGTAGCCGCCTCGGCTATCAAATCGAATATCCCTGCTTTTGTACTTTGAAAATGGCTCGTCAGCTTCTGCCTGATCTTGAGTCTAAAAATCTTGATACTTTGGCCAAGCACTACGAACTTACCTTCGCCGCACGTCACCGTTCCGTCGGTGACTGCGAAGTAACCGGAGCTGTGCTCAATAACCTTCTCAAAAAAGAAGGTCTGCATCTGCAACAATGGAAAGATTTTGAATCGGTCCAAGTCGTCTAGTCTGGGAGTCTGAATTTAATGCGCATCTCTTCAAAAATCGATCGCAGCAGCGATAATTTTAGGCATAACGAAGCCTTTCACTCGGAGCTGGTCCGCAAGATGGAGGCTCTTCAGGATGAAGTGTCTCGCGGCGGCGGTCTGGAAACCCAGGCCAAACTCCTTAAGCAAGGCAAGCTGCCAGCCAGGGAGCGCATTCAAAAGCTGATCGATCCAGGCTCTGAGTTTTTGGAACTCTCCGGCTTCGCAGGTCAGGGTCTCTACGAGACAGCTGTTCCCTCCGGCGGCATCATCACCGGTATCGGCGTGATTCAGGGTCGTCCTTGTATGATCGTGGCCAACGACGCTTCGGTCAAAGGCGGAACGTATTTCCCGATCACCGTAAAAAAACACCTTCGCGCTCAAGAGATCGCCGAGCAAAACCATTTGCCTTGCGTCTATCTCGTCGATTCAGGCGGAGCCTTCCTCCCGATGCAGGATGAAGTCTTTCCCGATAAAGACGACTTCGGCCGCATCTTCTTCAACCAGGCGCGCATGAGCTCCAAAGGGATTCAGCAGATCTCAAGCGTTCATGGTTTCTGTAC
>SEDW01000562.1 GCA_004193325.1 Pseudomonadota bacterium
CTCTTCGAAAGACTTGCCAAAGACAAGCCTGTGGATGTCTATCTCCTGCCCTCGGCCTTTACCACGCAAACGGGCATGGACCACTGGGAAGTGCTCATTCGCGCTCGTGCGATCGAACAGCAGGCCTACGTCTACGCCTCGAATCAGGTCGGTGAAACCTCGCCTGGCAAAAGTTGCTATGGCCATTCGATGATCGTGGACCCCTGGGGCTATGTCCTCGCGAATACGGGCGGCGTCCAAGGTGTGGCTCTTGCCGAAATCAGTCAGGAACGTATCGCGGCGGTTCGCTCGCGGCTTCCCGCTCTCAGTAACAGGCGTCCCGAAGTTTATGAATGATCTCGAGGTTGAAATTCTCAATGGTCTCCAGGGTGATCCCGCCGTTTATGCCTTTATCAGGACAAGCGGTGAAGCCTTGTTATTCGATTTGGGAATGATCGACCAACTCTCGCAGCGCGATCTGATGAAGGTGAGACATGTCTTTGTCTCGCATACGCACATGGATCACTTCATGGGCTTTGATCGCTGGCTGCGGGTAAATATTCCGCATAAGCGCCTCTTAAAGATTTGGGGCCCGGCTCCTTTCTTTGAACGGGTGCAGGCGCGTCTGCGTTCTTATTCATGGAATTTGATTGCTCCCGATCAGCTGCGATTCGAAGTGCATGAAGTGCGGCCCGACGGAACTGTTGCGACAGCCTTGATTACCAATACCGATTTTTTTGCGATTCATGAGCAGGCCGATGTCGATTCGATCGATCAACTCACGGTTCTCGCCGATGGATCGATCCTTTCGACTGTGGCTCTCGATCACAACAATATCGTGTCGCTCGCTTATAAATTTCGAAGTCCCGACAAGCTTAAATTTCTGCATGATGAATTGCCTGCTCTCGGTCTGACGAGTGGCTCATGGATCGGCCAGCTCCAGTACAAAGTCAAACACGATCGGGCACGTGCGGTTGCTAAAGCACACTTGACGACAAGGCAGGCCGCACTGATTGCGATGACCTTGAGTGTTGAAGATTTTAAGATTTTTCATGTGTCGACGATTTATGGTCAGGGGGCCGAAGCCTCTTTGGCCGAAGCCCAGTCGTTCTTTGAAGAACTGACTGGACTTGACGGCAAAGATCAAGAGCAGGCTTTAGAGGCAGAATTTCTAGTAGTCGAAGAATTAAAGGCGAAAGCCTAAACTTCAGTTCATGCCACTTCTATCTTTACGGGCGATCGCAGCAGCTGCCGAGGCAGGCGCTCTTTCGTCATCTCTGACTTCCGATGCCGAACGTTCCTGAACACCACGTTCTTCGAGATATTCTCTCAGGCGGCGAAGAGCGAGGCGGAAGCCTTGCTGACGCGCAACCATAGTGTCGACTTCATTTTTCATTTTGCCCATCTCAAGACTCATCTCTTCGATGTGTTTTTCGAGACGTGCCATGCGAGAGTCCTGATCGATCACGATTTCTGCTTCAACTGGTTTTGCAAAAAGCTTCAGTGCCATACAATCATCCTTTATTTATAGGGTGAAAATTCAATAATCGATTAACTGATTTTACGTTTCTCGAGGCCATACTTCTGCACTTTGGTGATGAGGCCGGCTCGGCTGATGCCCAGTTCCTTCGCCAAACGTGATTTGTTCCAACCGTTGCGTTCCAGACCTTCGAGGATCATGACTTTTTCCATGTCTTCGAGAGAATCTTTGAGGTTGCCGCTGATGCGTAGACCCGGGAATTTTTTCTTGGTGCTTTCCTTGATACGGGCCGAGAGAAGTTCGTCGGAAAGGTCTTTGTCTTCTCCGGAGAGAACACAGAGTCTTTCCACTTCGTTCTCAAGCTCACGAACGTTACCTGGCCACTCGTGGTCCATCATGCGCTCGAGGCAGTCTTTGGTGACGGCTTTTTTCGGATTGCCGCTGGTCTTTGCATAGCGGGTCAGAAAGTGTTCGATCAAGACTGGGATATCATCTTTACGATCACGAAGGCTTGGTACCGCGACGTTGATAACGTTCAGGCGGTAGTAAAGGTCTTCGCGGAACTCACCAGTGGAAATCATCTGGAGAAGGTTTTTGTTCGTAGCGGCGAGGGTACGGACCTGGACGCGGCGAACATCGGTACTACCGACTGGAGTAAAGGTACCTTCCTGAAGAACACGAAGGAGTTTAACCTGCATCTGAGGCGTCGTATCACCGATCTCATCGAGGAAGAGTGTTCCACCGTCAGCGGCTTCAAACATACCTTTTTTGTCTTTGATCGCACCGGTAAAGGCGCCTTTTACGTGACCAAAGAGTTCGGATTCAAGAAGGTTATCGTTGAAAGCACCGCAGTTCACGACGAGGAAACGCTTGTTTTTTTTGGGTAAGGACTGGCAGAGCTTCGATCTTCGAGAGTAGATCTTTGCGACTTGGAAAATCGCGCTCAAGATATTCTTTGATCAAAGTCTTTTGAACGGCGACGCTGTCTTCGCAGATGAAGCCATCACCAAAGACAGTACCGAAGAACTCGCCGTTAACATGGATCGGCACTGAGATGACCGAAAATCCTGTTACATCCTGAGTGATGCGGGCGCTCTTGGCATTGACGGATTCAACCGTTGTCTGGCGAGCTGTGGTTACACGCTTACCAAAACCTTTTTCGTCAGCGACAATCGCCTGACAGATAGGATTAAGCGGATTGAAAAATTTTCCTTCAGGAACGCCACGCAAGAACCCACGCTTATCCGTGAAGTTAATCTGCACCTTCCACCATTTGCCCACAATCTCTTTGAGCTTTCTGATGACGTGCATCTTGTCGAAGTCTTCCCAACGTACAGTTTCTTGAGACATGAAGGCTCTCCCCCTAGGCGAGTGTCCAAATAACTCGCATATGGGAGCTTATCGGCGGGAGCGGCCAAAAACTTTACAGTTAATAAAAAGAAAGGTATCAGGAGGATAGAAAGAGGTGCGAGCAGGAGCGACAGCTCCTGCCACGATTCTGGTCAGCCGTGGTTCCGAATTGTGTAGTTTCCTTTGCGGGAAAAGTTAAAAACCGCGGGATCGTTCTTCGTCTTTTTTGGGTTCTTAAATGAAAAGCGGGTATTATTTCCATCATTATAGAAGATTTGCACGTCCTCGACGTATTTTTCCGTGTCCTCTACTTGTACATTGATCGTCTCAATGTCGGTGCCTTCTTTAGATTTCGGCTCGAGAGTCACGGTCGTCTTCTGGTTTGCCGTCTTCGAATCTTTGACCTTGTAGCGGCTGAAGAGGGCTTTGGGGTCGAGGACCAGAGTCACCACTTCTTTGAGCTCACGAGCTAAGCCCGCGTTAGTAGCGTAATGATTCACCAGATTTTCCTTTTGACGGAAATGGGTGAGTCGTTCGCCATTGAAATAATATTCTTCAAGACCGGCCTTATCGTTGGTGAAGTTCCAGCGAAACATACCCGGTTTGGAAAAGAGGGCATCGCCCTGCCGAACGGTCGACTTGTTGCGCAATTTTTTGTAGGTCGTTTGAACAAAGTCGACACTCAGATTATCGATCGAAGAAAAGATCTGATCGTATTTCGCTTCAGCCGGCTGCTCCGCTGCATGAGCAGAATGTGCAGCAGTCGTTAGAATAAGGGCAGCAGATGCAGCTAGCGATAACAGGCGATTTTTCAAGAGACCTCCTCGGACATCGTTAAAATACGTGAATATAGGCCGGCTAGTGCAATAAGGCATGTTTGTGCTCGAATCGAGTCACGGTCGCCGTGAAGTTGAAGCCGTTCAACCTCAGTCGCTCCAGCCATTGCCCAGGCGCAGTAAACAGTTCCCACCGGCTTGCCGGGAGCGGCGCCGCCAGGTCCTGCGATGCCGGTAATGGAGATCGCAAAGTCAGCGCCGGAAAGCGTGCGAATGCCCTCCGCCATCGATTTTGCCACAAGATCCGATACCGCTCCAGCTTCGGCGATCAATTCCGCCGGAACATTGAGGAGCTTAGTTTTAAGTTCGTTAGAATAAGAACAGACGCCCCCTAAAAAATAGGCGGAGCTTCCACTTTTTGAAGTAAGGATGGCGCTGATAAGTCCGCCGGTGCAGCTCTCAGCCGTGCTGAGCGTGACTTTGCGTCTGAGGCAAATCTCGTGAAGCTTGCCTAGCATGGAATTCAATTCTTTTGCATCGAGGGCAAACACGCGCAGTCGCTCTTTTAACTAGCTCAAGGGTACAGACCAGAGTATATTCGCACTTTCTTCACGAAAAGACCCTAAAAAAGTGAAGCTAATCTACATACGCAATATGCGAAAAAGTGGCTTGGAGGAGTGTGATAATGAGTCACGCGTGGCTGAAGCAGTATCCAGACAACGTCGGTCCCACAATCGATATCCAAGAAGGCAGCTGTATTGCGGGGCTCGTTGAAGAGGCCTGTAAGAAGTTTCCCGAGAAGAAAGCTCTGACCTGTATGGGGACGAGTATTACTTTTCGTCAGTTCGATCGCCTGGCGAATGATTTTGCAGCTTATCTGCAAAACGAACTGAAGCTGGAAAAAGGCGAACGCATCGCTATCATGCTTCCAAACATCATCCAATTCCCTATTATTCTTCTCGCAGCCACCAAAATCGGTGCAGTTTGTGTCAACACCAATCCGCTTTACACACCGCGCGAGATGAAGCACCAATTTAAAGATTCAGGCGCCAAGGTTTTGGTGATCCTAAATTTCTTCCTCGATAAACTCGAAGAGATTATCAAAGACACCGACATTCAACATGTGGTTGTCACGAGTATCGGCGATCAGATGCCAGCCTGGAAAGGCCTTTTGATCGACACCGTTCTCAAGATCAAAGGCGAAGTTCCGAAGCACGGCCTCAACGTCACCAATTTTAAATCCGCGTTGAGTTCTGGATCTGGAAATTCTTACAAAAAGCCGCGTATCGACCTCGACGATGTCGCGGTCCTTCAATATACGGGCGG
>SEDW01000563.1 GCA_004193325.1 Pseudomonadota bacterium
ATAAAGGGATTGCCGTATTTGCGGCCGACGAAATACCAGATGACATCACCTGTGAATCCTCCAAGGATTGCAACGACGATGACGATAGGCAAAGACAAAAGGCCCTTGTGAGCCATGGCGCCGGCAGCGATCAGAATGGTTTCGCCTTCGAGCAGGGTACCGATAGCAAGTGCAAGATAGCCCCACTGCAAAATCAGACTTTCGAACATGCCATTTCCTTTAAGAGCAGAGAAATTCTTTAGTTATGGCTTAACAGAAAATGCCTCCAGAGCCTATGAGAGATTGCGCGGGCGAGGGATGTTGAAGCTGGGATTTTGCCTGGAATTCCGGAGCGATCCCATAGGCTAAAGGCATGATTCGGCAGAAATTAATGCTGATTTGTAGGAAATTTAAAGTTTGAGCCGACTTATGCCGATAAGCAGTTATTACGGGCAGTAGCGGGAGTCTTTTATGCTGAGTTCAAAGAGCAACATTTCACTGTTGGCATTGAGCCTAATCCTTCTCTCCTGCAACAAGGGCGACATCGCTATTCCTGAGCCGATGAAGCAGGCAGCCAGCGCCGATGGTCTTCCGGAAACGGCGGAAAGTCCTGCCACGGACGTTCCCGAAACCAACAACTCAGAAACTCCGCTGCCAGTCGTTGAGACAAAAACTCCGGAGATCGTCACGACGGTTCCCGATCCCGAACCTGTTATAACAAAAACAGATCCGGTTCCTACGCCTGCACCAGTTCCGACCCCAGCACCGACTCCCGTTCCTACACCGACTCCCGCTCCGGTCGAACCAGTGCTTTTACTCTCGGTGGATCCAGGTCCTTATATCCTGAAGAGTCAGGGCAGCGGACGCTGTCTGGATGTGCCCTATGCTAGTTCGGAAGTCGGGTTGCAGCTGCAGATCTACGATTGTGGAAACAACGCAGCCGCTTCGCAGGTCTTCATGATTCAACACGTCGGAGACAATTACTTCAGCATCACGAATGCCTATAACAAACTTAGTCTCGAAGTGCGGAGCGGGGCCATGGCGTCAAGCACTGCGGTTCAGCAGGCCCCTTACACAGGCAAATCCTATCAACAGTTCTCCTTTCACAAAAATAGTGACGGGACTTTTGTCATAAAGACGCGTACTGGTAATTTTGCCGTGGACGTTGTTGCCGCTGGTCTTGGCAACGGCACAAGAATTCAAATCTATCCGCCTAACAACTATACCAACGAGAATTGGACGCTGAACAAGCCCTAAGCTCTCTGAGAAATTCCTGGTCTATCCCTCTCTCTCGTGGTTCTATTCTTAGGAACACAGAGAGACGAGGACATTGATGAATCCATCCAACAGTATCTCCGCTCACGAGTCTAAGCAGACCGATGCAATTCTATCGGTCAAAGATCTGAGCAAAGTCTATAAATCAGGCTTCCAGGCCCTTAAAAACGTCAATCTTGAGATTCGTCGCGGCGAGATCTTTGCTTTGCTTGGACCTAACGGTGCGGGCAAGACGACTTTGATTAATATCATTTGCGGGATTGTGAATCCTTCAACTGGCAGCATCAAAGCCGATGGCAAGGACATCGCCGAGAACTATCGTGAGGCGAGGAGCAAGATTGGTCTTGTGCCTCAGGAATTGACGAGCGATGTCTTCGAAAAAGTCTGGAGTACTGTAAAATTCAGCCGCGGACTCTTCGGCAAAGCTCCGAATAAAGGGCATCTTGAAAAGGTGCTGAGAGATCTTTCCCTCTGGGACAAGAAGGACAATAAGATTATCACGCTTTCTGGCGGAATGAAGCGGCGCGTGATGATTGCCAAAGCTCTGTCGCACGAGCCGCAGATCCTCTTCCTTGATGAACCGACCGCAGGTGTGGATGTCGAACTCAGACGCGACATGTGGAAGATGGTAAGGGCGCTTCGGGATAATGGCGTCACGATCATTCTAACGACTCACTATATTGAAGAAGCCGAAGAGATGGCTGACCGCATAGGCGTCATCAATAAGGGTGAGATCATTTTGGTCGAGGAAAAAGCGATCCTGATGAAAAAACTCGGCAAGAAGGAACTCACTCTGATCCTCAGCAAAGCGATGCCGACTATTCCAGCAGAATTGAAAGAGTATGAACTTGAGCTCGGCAAAAACAACGAGAGCCTGATCTATCGCTTTGATGGCAAGCTTGAAAAGAACGGCATTGCCCAGCTCATCAAGACACTCGAGGATCTCAAAATCGAATTCAAAGATCTCCAGACGAAGGAATCGTCGTTGGAAGATATCTTTGTCGGTCTCGTACAGGGCGGCAAAGGCAAGCAAGGAGAGGGAGCCAAAGCATGAATGTTTACGCAATCAAGGCCATCTATCAATTTGAGATGGAACGTTTTCTTCGGACGCTGCTTCAGAGTATTGCCGCTCCGGTCATCTCCACTTCGCTTTACTTCATAGTCTTTGGATCAGCGATCGGTTCGCGCATGGCGGAGATCGATGGAATCAGTTACGCGGCGTTTATCGTGCCTGGCCTTGTGATGCTGTCGATTCTCACCGAGAGTATTTCCAATGCCTCGTTTGGAATCTATATGCCGAAGTACTCCGGTACGATCTACGAAGTGCTCTCGGCTCCCATTTCACCTTTTGAAATCGTGAGCGGTTATGTGGGAGCGGCGGCTTCGAAGTCAATCATTCTTGGTCTTATCATTTTGGGAACGGCGAGGCTTTTTGTAAGCTTTACCATCCTCCATCCGATCTGGATGCTTGGCTTTCTCATCCTCACCTCAGTGGCTTTCAGCCTCTTTGGATTCATCATCGGCATCTGGGCAGATGGCTTTGAAAAACTTCAGATCGTGCCAACGATGGT
>SEDW01000564.1 GCA_004193325.1 Pseudomonadota bacterium
AAAAGGAAATCCGGAGTCAGCTGCTTTGGAAACTCGATCGAACGGATAAGGGTGGGTTCAGTCTTTTTCCCTTTTGGTTGAAAGTAGATATCGACGCCAAAACCTTCGCTTTTCCAGTGGAATACGAAGTGCCATGGGTTCTCTATCGGCTCTATCGTGTCGACGTCCTTAACATAGTCAAGGGACTTACATTCCACTCGGCTAAATATCCCGCGACCCTGGGGGCCTTTGCCAACCTGAAAGTTGACGGCGAAATCTTCACAAAAGCGTTCCCAGTCCTGTTCCAGTCGTTCCCGGAAGGCTTTGGGGATGAATTTTTCATCCGCTTTAAAGGATAGAGTCATGCGACCCACCTTAATAGGTATGTCTTTAGCTGACAACGGGACCGTCCAAAGCATGGTGAAAATAATCATCACCACCCTTCTGATCGTCGTCCAACACGTTGCTTGCCCGCTGCCACTCAGCATTTAGCCCTCCGATTTTGTCAAAGTATGCACCCAATTCTCTCCAGGGAAGTCTTTGAATTCCAAAGCGTTCTCCGGTCATTGTCATGAAAATTAAAACCGTGATGCACACCGATAACATTTTCATGTTTAGTTATCGGTCACTTATACATTTTTGTTAGTCGCTACTTAATTTTTCTAGCTGGCAGCCGAGACGTGGGATGAATACCTTTATCCAGTTGACAGGTGAAGACCCATGTCTCAAAGATGGAAAATATTTTGGATCATATGGCTGGCGTGCCTACTGCCAGTAGTATGGAGTCTTACGCACGATGGCGGCACTCATCTCGCCAACGGCAATGCTATCGCACACATTGAAAAGATAGAGGGAACCGTCAGCGTACGGTCCGAAAGCCAGATGATCTGGCAAAAAGCAAATTTGAACCAAGACTTATATAATAACGATTTAATCGAGACCGGGGATAAAAGTACCGTAAACATCGTCTTTGAGGGAGGACGCAAACTCGAGGTAACGCCAGGATCTGTCGTTAAATTGGGCACACCATCTCCTCTATCTAAAGACCATGAAGTGTCGGTCTTGAAAGGTCGTCTCGAGGTAAAGGCCGAAGTCGCCAAACCAGAAGACAAGGCAGCCCTTAAGCCAGGTGAAGTCGATCCACGTCTTATCTTGAGAACCACAAACGAAAAATTTGTTGCAGCTCCTGCAAAGCAATCAGTCGGTGTCGAAAAGAAGACTGGCGAACGCGCGGAAGAAGAAGCTGCAGCTCAGCTCGAAGCTTTGAAGAAAATCAATCTCGACCAAGGCATGAGACTCTCAGCCCTGGCTGCTGCTCCTCCAGTGATCAAGGAAGTGTGTACGACACCACCTGCCCCTGTACCAGCTCCGGTTGTAGAAGCTGCAGTCCCTGAGCAGGGCAAAGCGGCTGTTCCCTCCTTTGATTCTAAACTTTTGCCCCAGATCCTTCCCGTCAGTGGTGAGTTCTGGACGGCCGAACCTATGAAAAAAGTTACCGACCAGGCTCTTCGTCTCGACATCGATCTGCCGGCAAAAATGCCGAAGGAACTGCGCGAGAAGTGGAAGGGTATCGTCAACATTTCAGGACCCAATGGCCACATTCGTATCGATGGTAAAGTTGCTGGCGGACGCAAGAAACTCAGCATCACTCTTAAAGATCTGATGGCTGCTCAGGTTATCCAGGATGCGAATCAGGCTTCTTTTGCTGTCAACGCCGGTTACTCTGTAGAATCCGATTCCTTCACAGATGCCATCGAACACAGCTCGCCGACCACTGGCGTCTACAGCCTTCGAAGCCTTGCGGAAGGCGAAGGCATTATGATTGGCTTTAATAAAATCCAGACCGCTGCAAGTACAGCGCCGTGGACCTTTGTTGTACCAAAAGGCAACAAAAACATTTGGATCGGCGTGACCGAACCAGAAGACCGCAAAAAGCTCTTTGGCATCGTTCAAGGAAATGCAGGGGAAGTCGCGAGAGCGGACTGGCCTGGTATCCCGGCTCAAGGAGCCTTCATTGTCCGTAAAGATAAGATCGTTGGTATCGTTTCCGCAAAGGGCCTCTCTGAAGGCGACTGGGATAAGATCAGACGGCTCTTCGCAGCGGATCTTATCTTCCGTGGATCCTCGCAGTCTTATATCAGCCGTAAAGGCTTTGATGTGAATAAAACGAACGAACGCACTCTCTACGCATTGAATCGCGGCGACTTTGTTGAGATCGATGTCTCACTCCTCCGCACAAGACCTGCGACGATGCGTTTTGTTCAGGGTGTGTCCACCTTTCTCTTCCGCGAACAGCCAGAGATTTTGAGTATGGCCCGCTAACAGCGCTAGAGTGCGGGACTAAAGAAAACGATCATAGCCCAAAGGTTATGATCGTTTTCTTTTTGCATGAATTGTACTGGTTTCAAACGCTTTCGCTTCGAAACAGTGATCTGGGAAACTCAAGGAGAAGCCTGAAGGGAACAAAGCGAGAATTGTGGCTTGCTTCCACGCTCAGCTTTGGCTCAATCAAAAGATGCCCACCAAGCCGTTCAATTTCGATTTTGACAGCATCCATGCCGATGCCTCGCCCTGAGATCTCACTCAATTCCCTGGCCGTTGAAACCCCCGAGGAGAGCATGAGGGAGAGCTTTTGATCAAGGGTGATGTTCGGCGCCGAGCCGGCTTTCGTCATCAACGCCTCAACATCGACGCCGCGGCCATCATCCTGAATCGTCAGGCGCAGCTGATCCTCCTGCCACTCGCCAACGATATCGATTCGCCCGCACATGTCTTTGCCTGCCTCGATACGCGCCCGACCGTCTTCGATGCCATGGTCGATGGAGTTCCGAAGGATGTG
>SEDW01000565.1 GCA_004193325.1 Pseudomonadota bacterium
TGAGGACATCGTTGATACTGCGCGCGATAGAAGCGGAGCCACCGACCGGGTAGTTGGCGCCATCGAGATAGTGCTTGGCCACCAGCGCATGCATGGCAAAGCTTGATTCGGCGGGTGGCAGTCCGTAGTCCCCCCATTGGCCACTCAACACAGTGATGAGCCGCTCATTTTGAGTGAGACTTTTTAAGACTTCGCCCGTTGTGCGGTTCGCATACTGGAGATAGGGCGTCGTGAGCTTTCTGTAGAATAGTCTGGCGAGTAGGGGCGGCAGAGCCTTCTCCAGGAAAAAAGGCGAAGCGAGCCAGTTCACTCTTTTGATGAGTTTCACATAGGTGTTGATCGCCGCTTTTTCTTCGGGAAAGTACTCGCACATTTGCGCTTTGAATTGAGCTTCGCCTTTCACATAGTCATAGGGCTTCGAACCTACAAAGATGCGGTCGTAGACGGGATCCATCTCCTTCCATTCGAGCTTTGCATCGCTGACGAAATCGAACATGCGCCTCATGCTTGATCCCTTGCGATGAACCTCCCCAATGTAGTGAAGACCAACATCCCATTCATAGCCCTTGCGCTGATAGGTGTGGGTGAACCCTCCGGCCGTATAATGCCTTTCAAGAACCAAGACTTTGTGACCAGCTTTGGCCAGACAAACCGCAGTCGTGAGTCCACCCATACCCGACCCAATAACGATGGAATCGTAATCATCCTCGATAGCTGCGCGGTGAAGTTGTGTTCCGATTGTCATGCTTGTATAACTCCTCAACTGGAATGATAAAAGTCGAATACAGCAGAATGTTGTCATCGTCAACATTAGTCGTTTGTAGGGGTGGAGTCTATATGCCAAAAAGTTATCACCATGGGGATCTTCGGGCAGCCTTGCTTGAGGCAACACTAGCGATGATTGCCAGTGACGAGACACACCTCATCGGCTTTCGGGAACTGGCGAGGAGGCTTGATGTCTCGCGTAGCGCTCCTTATCGTCACTTTGAAAGTATCGAACTACTCTTGTCGGCTGTTGCAGAAGATGGGTACCAGAAATTTATCGAGCGTTTGGAAGTGGTAACTGGCAACCCAGCACTCTCCAATCGAGAGCGCTTCATGGAATTGGGCATCGCCTACATTAATTTTGCGATAGATAATCCAGCTCACTATCGGCTGCTTTTTGATCAAAGATTTTTTGAGGAGGGAAAGTTTGAAGGGGTGCAGCACTCGGCTGCGAAGGCATTTGGCCTCTTGCTAGAGACTTCGTCGAATTGCTTGGCAGAAGACGCGAGTCCTCAGGTCAAAGCAAATGTCGCTCATCTTGCATGGTCCTGTGTCCACGGACTATCGAGTCTATTGATGAATGGTCAGCTGAAGCATGTGAAGGATCGTCAAAAGTTTATCCGCTACTCCTGCGAGAAGCTCTTGCTCCTGGGAGATATTTGATCCTCGAATCGAATTCAATTAACCAGGCTCTTCGACGCTGGTCAACCAATCTTCCAAAGCGATCAAGACCTCATCGACTGATGACGTGCGATCATCCCAAAATATTTTACGGTATCCATTGCTTTGAAACTCACCCGGGCGAAACTCAATCGCTGGAATCCGACTGCAGCTGCGAGTCGAGATCGAGACGAGCGCTGCCCAGTCGTTTGACTCGAGCCATGCTTTCATCGTCTCGGTGAGCAGAAGACGATCCTTCGCGCGACATGCGTTGATTCGAATCTCACCAACCGTGGCTCTCACAACGCCCTTAGTCTCAGGGCAACGGAATGAGTCCTGCAAAAGACGCATAATACCGTGTTTTTTGAGAAAATTAAATTGAGCCTGAAAATCAAACATGGACTTATTAATGCACTGATCCATTAGGAGATCCCAAACATCATTGGCTATAGGTTTAATGATGACTCAGGGTTCGCCCAATGTCAACGGCCACTTACTTTTCGAGTTGGACTCCCGACTTTTTCGCTGTACTGTTTGAGAGGCAGTCATATCTATCTTGCGAGGCAAATCTTTGAAGGCAGTTCCTGTAAAAGCTAAACGCAAAAGCAGAGTGGAAACGGAGGCGAAGATCTTCGAATCCAGCCGCAAGATCTTTGCTAAATTTGGCTTTGACACTGCCACCCTCAAGCAGATCGCCACCCATGCCGGGGTCAATGAAGCGCTTATAATCCGGTATTTTGGCTCTAAGGCAAAACTCCTCACTGCGATAATGAACAATTATTTAAAGATGCAGGAAGAGGCGTCCGAGAAAATTCCATCGTCAGACTCTCTCGAAGAAGAGATCAGAGCGCATCTCTTTCATCAGATCGCTTTTGATTACGAGAATATTGATTTCCTTAGCATCATATCCACCCGTGCGAGCGTCGACGATAATCTTTGTAAAGATCTTATTAAGATCTTCGGGGAAAATGGTGACCCTGAGCTGAATAAGAGATTGAGACAATTCCAGGCCAAGGGGCTTATTTCGAAGGAAACGGATATCAATGCCGTTTGTCACATGATTCAGATGCATAGTTGTTCGTACGGGATGGAGTTGAGCTACAACAGAAAACTCGACAGAAAACGTGTGGAGAAAAGTGCCACTTTGTTTGCTTCGATCTTTGCCAAAGGTCTTCAAACGAACGATAAGATAAAGCCGAAATTAAAAGTGAAATAATCTGGAAAACATTGATTATTAAAGTGCTCTCGTACGACGGTTGTCCTCGCCGGGCGGATTGCCAAACAGTCTCGAATACTCCCGACTGAATTGCGACGCACTTTTATAGCCAACCTTGAAGGCTGCACTTTCCGCTGTTTCATCCTCATTAATCAAGATCTGCCGCGCTTCCATAGAAGGTGGTAAAACATTTCCTGAACAATCATGGGTCCAAGTATCTTGGCATCGACCGGTTTGTCAAAGAGCTTGGCTAATCTGATGAGACAATCCAGAAGATCGCTGTGAGCGACACCCGTGAAGAGGCCGTGGGATTTCATATCGAAACGAGCTGGTGGCTCATGACCTTTCTCAAGCTGCATCCGCGAGGCAATCTGATTGAGTTCACTCGGGTCGATGAGGACACGGATCGCGAGAAACGGTTCTTCTTTTGAAGCGGCGGGAATACTGCTGCTCACCGGCAGATCTACAGCTGACACGATGTAGTGAGGTCCCGCGTAGCGAAAGACTTTGGATTCGAGAGTGATTTCCTTGTGACCTTGAATCACGATGACAAAGGACGATCGCCAGGTGGTGCGGGCCCGGGCCCGAGGACTTGCGAATTTGATGCAATGAATGTGTGGAATGGCAGTTTCATGGAA
Organism: Pseudomonadota bacterium; assembly: GCA_004193325.1. GTDB lineage: Bacteria > Bdellovibrionota_B > Oligoflexia > Oligoflexales > Oligoflexaceae > Oligoflexus. Next base: position 3,280 of record SEDW01000565.1, read on the forward strand.
ACCGTCAAGAGAAGCAAAGTCGTTGATGACTTTGATAAGGTCTTGATGGATGTCATCGCGCATTCATTTATCTCCAAGGTCCCAGTATTCAGAAGCGGCGAGCTGAATATAGACCTAAACGAGGGACAAGGC
>SEDW01000566.1 GCA_004193325.1 Pseudomonadota bacterium
GTCGTGTCACTCACAGTGCCTGAGAGAGGTGGGCTGGTATCAAAGGTCTCCGTCGCCACGTAGCCCACAGTGGGGGCGATGATATCGCGGACGATCGCGGCTGATTTTCCATAGGTTGTATTACCTGCAGCATCGGTGAGGCGCACGCATATAGCCCAGGTGCCATCATTTGTAATATCAACGATCCGGGCTACAGAGCTTTGACCGTAGCCGCTGCCTGAGTTACAGACTGCTACCCCACTTGCATCGTTAAGAGGAATGGAGTAAGCCTCGGCTACGTAACCGCTAGCAGTCAAAACCCAAGCGTCCGCCGTCAAAGCCTTCTCACTATCTTTCACAAAACCATCACTTGCAGAGTTGGCAGCGACAAAACTTGTGATCGTAGGAGCAGCCAAACTGAAGATGAGATCCGAACTCTCTGCATAGGCCGCAGGGTTCAACGCAATGTCTTGCGCCCGTGCACAGACCTTAAAAGCACCGCTCGAAGCAAAGCGTGCATCGTCTGATGTGGGAACGGATGTGGAGTAGCTCAATGGACCGGCGCAACTGGTCACAGACGCAACGACTGCATATTCGACGATATTCGTGCCGGTCGTCACAGGAACGCTCACCAGAGATGTGCTAGCGGCGTGCTCGGCGAGAGTCAAATGGCCATCGCTTGCTGAGCCGATGAGCGATACAGCTCCCACCATTGCTGAGTTAGGACGGTAAACAAAGGTGGGACTCGATCCGTAAGTCTTACTCGAGTTCCCATTGCCGAGCTCTACGCAGACCCGGTAAGTTCCTTGAGCCACAAATTTTGAAGAATCGGCAAGAGGCAGTGTCGAGCTGTAGGTAACAGCAGCATCACAGAGTGTAGCTACTGGGACCACAGCGGTTTTAAAGTCGGTATACGGCGAGGCAACGAGAGTGCCAACGATGGTATCCGTCGTGAGATGCTCAGCTGCATTCAGATAGCCATCCAAAAGGGGACCAGCCAGCGGCAGATCGGTGAACACCGGATTGACAGCCAAGGCATTGCCAGCATCCCAGTAGAACTGGAAGATTTGTTTGGTTTTGTTAGCAGCTTCATCTGTGAATTCAGCCGAAACATTATAAAGGCCGGTTTGGCTCGCGCTAAATGTTGGGCTCAGTGCCGTTGGGTCACTAATTGTAATCGAACTCGGGTTTGATTCTGGAGACCAGAGGACTTTTACCTTGGACTTATCCTCGATATTTAATTCTATTTGAAAAGGTGCGCTATAGCTTTGCACTTCTAATCGAGAGGTAACAAGCGGAGGCGTCTTATCGATGGTAAGTTTAAGGCCGTTGTTTCCGGCAGGAATTAAATTCTTTCCAATGACTGCGTAGATACAGAAGAAGTAGTCGCCCTCAGCGAGTGATTCGAGATTGATTTCGGGTTTGGTCAAACCCTCTTTCTTAAAGATGACGTCTTTACAAACAGTGTCGCTCGCAATCGTCACATCGTAACTCGAAGCGCCCTTGACCTCTTCCCATTTCAGCTCGTTGAACGTGTTTTGAACAAGGTTGGTGTCACTGTCGATGACGAAGCTTGTATCCTTGAGCACTGCGTTATTGACAAAAACAGCGAGGTGACTATCGCAACCCGAGACGATGAAGAGGATCATAGCAAAGGATGATGCCCCTAAGGCTCTCACCCAATGATCCACGACATTTGTTCGATTTCTAACGATACTCAACATCAATGTGCCCCACTTCTCTAATGTTAAGTGTCGGCACATTAGTCACTAACGTTAATATAAAAAAGGTAACATCGTATCTCATCGATTTTATAGAATTAATGAGTATGCGCTTTAAGCGGAATGCGGGAATTCTTCAGGTCTGGATTGGCAAGTTGGAGGAATTGAAAGCGTTTTGCTGATAAAAACTCATCGAGTTTCGAAAAAAAAGGCCGCCCGTGAGGGCGACCTGATCTCATTGAGATTTAAGACTCGTAAGACGAAATATCCGGACAGGTGCAGATAAGGTTACGGTCCCCGTAAGCACTATCGATACGTCCAACATAAGGCCAGAACTTACTCTCTTTAACCCATTCTTTCGGGAAAGCCGCCTGCTCACGCGAGTAAGGACGGTCCCAAGCAGAAACCATAATCACCGCCGTATGCGGAGCGTTCTTCAAAGCATTGTTCTCGCGAGAGACTTTGCCTTCTTCGATTTCTGTAATCTCTGCACGAATGCTGATCATGGTGTCACAGAAGCGATCGATCTCGGCTTTGGATTCCGATTCGGTCGGCTCGATCATCATAGTGTTCGGCACAGGCCAGGAAACAGTTGGAGCATGGTAGCCATAGTCCATCAAACGCTTCGCGATATCATCAACGCTGACGTCAGCCGACTTTTTCACCTTGTTCAAATCGACGATACACTCATGAGCAACCAAACCAGCTTCCCCGCGGTAGACAACCGGGAAGGAAGAGTCGAGGCGCTTCGCAATGTAGTTCGCGTTCAGGATAGCAACCTGAGTGGCCTTTTTAAGGTCGTCAGCGCCCATCATGCGAACATACATCCAGGAGATAGGCAAGATGCTTGCGCTGCCCCAGGGAGCTGCTGTGATCGGTCCAACGCCGTCTTTGCCGCCCATCGTTACCACAGGGTGGTTCGGGAGGAAGTCCGCGAGGTGACTCTTCACACCGATCGGGCCAACACCTGGTCCGCCGCCGCCGTGTGGGATACAAAAGGTTTTGTGAAGGTTCATGTGACAAACGTCAGGACCAAATTTACCCGGCAAACAAAGGCCGATTTGAGCGTTGAGGTTCGCGCCGTCCATGTAGACCTGGCCACCATTCTCA
>SEDW01000567.1 GCA_004193325.1 Pseudomonadota bacterium
CCGATTCAAGTTGCGCTCGAAATCTTTGCAGCGGCCGATCAGCCCCACATCGACGACTATCTGAGCGGCCGATTGCCGGAAGAATATTTCCTTAAAAGAATCGACTACCACAACAAATGGGGTTTCCCTTGGGAAAACTATAAACCCATCGTTGATTTCTGCGTTCAGAACAAGATTCCCATCGTTGGGATCAATCATCACACGGACAAAGCCAATCGCCTTGCAAAACGCGATAGTTACGCCGCTGACATTCTGATCAACACCCAGGCGCTGAGCCCCAATTCGCTCGTGTTCTGCTTGATTGGAGAGTATCACTTAGCGGACGAACATCTGCCGTCCATGCTTGATGGCAAACGCCTTCTGCGAGTCGTCAACAATATCGACGACTATTCTCTGCCGACACTCGATGAGTCGATTGAAGCCTTTGAGGCGCTCGAACTCAATCCAAGTTTTTTCTGCATTCTCAACACTTCGCCCTGGCTCAAGTGGCAATCTCTTGCGATGTGGGAAGAACTCCACGGCGTGTCGGAAGACAGCTTCTATGGCGGTGAAATCGACGCTTATACCGTGCAAGAATATGATTTCGAATATCAGCTTCTCTTCATCCTAAAATCGATCAATCAGTTCCTTGGCCTCGGCATAAGTCCGAGCGAAATGTCCTTTGACATCTATCTCAAGCCCGATCGCACGACCTTGAGCTACATCCGAAGTAAGTTCGGTATCTCACGCCAGACCTATGCGGTTGCCGAACGCAAACTGCATCAGGATGGATTCTGTTATCTGCCGCGAGCTAAAGCTATACTCCTGCTCGACTTCTCCATGCATCATCTCGTTGAGGCCGCCGGATTTATTCTCATGGATTGCCTCAACAAAACATTGCCGAAGCAGCACGGATTCATTCAACGAGTCCAGTATCAGATATGCGGCGCTCTCAGCGGTCTGATTATGAACCCGCGTCGGGCTAATTTTACATTGAATCAAGTCGAAGCCGAACTCAAACTCCTCCAGAGAAAACGTCTCTCCGGCGAAGTAAAAAAGTATCGCGAAGCCTTCAAGCAGGTCCGCGACTTTTATAGCGATGGATTTCACGAGATGTTTAAGGCCAATCAAAGCCTTGAGATCAAAGATAAGGATACCAACTACCTGGTGAGCCGGATCTTTGGCGAGACAGTTGCCCATCAGATCTTCAAGATCCTCTTGACGAGCGACGAGCAAGAATTCAAAAAGGGCCTTTCGACCCTTTTTGCGCATGACCTTCGTCAGCAGATAGCGATGTTAGCACCGAAAGAAAAGACTCGCATGGCAGTCTAGAAGAGAATTACGTCGCCGCGTTCCGCACCTTTTTCCTCGGATTCCGCTTCGGCTTCAGGCTCCTTCGTCTTCGGAGCATTCACAGCCTTTTCCTCAGGCGTATCAAAGATAAACACTTCGCTCGGTTTTGCCATCTGCGCTGCGGCGGAGACGGGCGCTGCCGGGCGTACAGTTTCGACTGAACGGAGTTCTGTTCGAGCCGGCGCCTCGCTCACAAAATGATTCTGTCCAACCGCAATCTTCTCATAAGAACCCGCTCGCACACCGCTAATCTTGGAAACCATTTCTTCAGCGAGATGGGAAATCTGTCTTATGGGAATTACGGCGGCTTCGATTTCTTGCTTGGTGATATCCTGGAACTGAAGACTCAAAATGATGTGATCGATGTTATGTGCCACCGATTTGGAACTGACGACCGAGGAATCAACCAGTTTCGAGAAGACTTCCGTCGACTCTTTTGCGGTCGTCAAAAGGCTTTTCACGGCGCGATCGACGCTGTCTTTTTTATTTTCAGTCTTCACGCGGTTTTCGTTCAGAGACTTCGAGATAGCTCCCACAGAGTCGTTAACTTTGCCAACGATCTGAGTAATATCGTTCGACGCCTGATTGGTCCGGTCTGAAAGCTTACGAACCTCTTCGGCAACCACGCTGAAACCACGACCATGTTCGCCGGCTCGGGCCGCCTCAATCGCCGCGTTTAGGGCCAAGAGGTTGGTCTGGTCCGAGATGTACTGAATGTCTTCGGTAATCTTGTTAATCGTCGCAGTGTTCTCAAGAATGGTCTGGATAGACTCTGCGTAGTGCACATTGAGTTTACTGTTCTCGTCGAGCATCTCGGTCATGTCTTTCAAAAGCTTCAAAGCAACGGTGATAACGCCCGACAAAGAGAGTTTGTCTTCATCTTCCTGTGATCCGCCCGAGAACTGCTTATTGATCTCATTCGATTCCAGAAGGTGATCCTGAGCTTTTTCATAGATGAAACGAACCTTGTCGCCAATCTCAATTGCCGAAGTCTCGGTATGATTGATGACGGCGGCCATTTGTTTTTGGATTTGAGGAACGAGACCAAGGATGTTCCGCAGGAGCTTTTCCTGGCTTGCCAGATGCTCGTCACGGGCAGCAAGCAAAGATTCGACTTCGCGCAGACGGTCAGCCTGATGGAAATCAGCTCTTGGAACCGATAGCTTCGCCTTGAGGCTTTCGAGTTCGATTTTGAGACTATTAAAGCTTCCGCGGGTCGAAGCAAGTTCGGCACTGCGAAGGTTCAACTCGGAACTGATCTCGCGGCGAGACGCTTCGAGCATATCCCGTTCACTCACGAGACTGTCACGCTCGACAGCAAACTCTTTCTCAAGTTTATTCTTGAAAAGCAAAAATTTCTGCTCTGCAATTTTATCCATTTTCTTATTGCTTGGCTGACGGCCTGCGCGGCTCGTATCGGTGGTTTCCGCTTTGGGCAGAAGCACCTGAAGCAGCATGCAGCCCCA
>SEDW01000568.1 GCA_004193325.1 Pseudomonadota bacterium
CCTCTCCTGGGCTTAGCTGCTCTCTTAACGCTATCTTTAAGCACGTTCTACGTTATGGACAGTTCCAAGCAGACCTCAATGATCATTTCAAACTCGAAGAGAGGTGATGCCATGGCTCGAAATCAGGCAACCACACTCTCAGATTTAAGTATTCTCAAATCCCTCTTGACCTCATCAAGGGTGCATTCGGGAGGCTATGAACCCGCTATATTTCCCCAGAATTATTTCGCTCAGTCTTGGGACCTCACAAAAAACCCGAAGACTGATTTAAAGGGAGTCTCTACGAGTGGACTGACAGTTAATCTCCCAACCATCTCGGCTGAAGCTCTCACTCCGGAACAATTCGCACAAGTCTTTGCGAACCGTTCGGATCGATTGTCTCTCGGCAGCAAACAACAAAAACTCACAATTAAGAGCATCAACCGGAATGAATCCCACCCACACTATATCGAGTCGGTGGACGTCGAGGTCACTCGAATTTCAAAAATTCCTGGCGGCAATGAATCCGCGACACTAACCTCTTCAGGCCGTATTCCACTCGATCCACCCGTTCCTATCGATGGTCAGGTCCTTATCAAACGATCAGACGAGACAAGTTACAGCAGCAATTTCGGAACGAAACAGAAACCTCTTTCCCCTGGCAGTTATACCTTTCAGATCCGGGGATCCGGTGTTGTGCAGTATGCGGACGTCACGATTAATGGCGAAAAGCAACGAGTTGGGGTAAGCGGCGGCGTGGTCACCAGCAAAGCTAACAGCATCCGGGCTGTGCAAGAGATCATAGGTGAAACAACGCCCTTTCAATTGGGAGCCATTCCTAGCTCGAGTTCTGTATCGACATCGGGCCCTCAGTCATCGTTAAGTATCGACAAGGCGAGTTGTAAACTCGTGACCTCAGGTCCATCAACAGCATCAGCGTCTGCATCAGCCTCAGCATCTCCGTCCGCTAGCAGTACATTCCGATTGGAAGTTCAACTCGTAGGAGTAACAGGCAACTCGGCAAGTGTGGAATTCTCGCAGTCGATCTACCTTGGCCCACAGGCTGACGAGCTTGGACCGCGATTGCCTTCAGACAATAACGGTGATCGAACAGCCTCTTCTTGTCAGAGCAAGTGCCCTACGAACTATCGAGAGGTTTACGCGGGTGGAAATTCCTTCGCTGGCTTCCTAGATATCGCCGCGAGGCACCCGGCGGATCTGACCCTAGTCGATCTCTGGCATGGAGGTAGAACTCAAGAATTAAATGATGCTGGGGTGAAAGGCCTTGTCTGCGTGAACTACGAGCTCATTGGCGATGCGATGGTTGCCAGGACCGGGCAGCTCCCGATGGCCCTTAGAGTCGGTGATCCACGCATGTACAATATGCTTGAGAATAACTATATCAACATGGAAAGATTTTATGCCTATCTCGAGCCTACCTGCGAGAGGGAGTTCATAGGCGTACGAGATGCTTGTGGATGTTTCGCGGAAGACACGAGCATCCTTTTTGCAGATGGTAGTAGCAAAGCTGCTCAAGACGTTCGCCAAGGCGATTGGCTCTGGAATCCAAAGAACAAGTCGGCTCAGCAAGTAAAGAGAGTTATTGCTGGCCCTGAAAAATTTCCTTTAATTCAAGTAAAGTCCGCTGGACGGACTGTCTCAGTAACGCGAGACCATCCTTTTCTAACGCCAGAAGGACTAAAGACGGCTACGGAACTCCGCGTCGGGGATCAAATCCTGGGTGAGAGTTCAACCGATGTTGTTGAAGCCATCAATGAACTGGCCTCAGATAACCCAGCGCCTGTCGTTTGGAACTTCGAGCTTGAGGGTTCGGAAGCAGACGACGACCATTACGTGAGCGCGAACGGGATCATGACAGGCGACCTTTACTTGCAAATCAAGTTGAAGAAAAGCAAGCCAGACGAAGATCCAATCGGAAAGAATAACTGATGTCTGATAGCAGCCGAACCTATTTGGGACTTGGAGCAGTAGCGGCGGGCATCGCGCTCCTCGTATACGCAGGTTCCGGCCGTCTTTCAAAAAATCATAAATCTAACGTAGATTCCTCCGCAGATAAAAGCAGCAGATCACACGCGCCAGCAATCGTCGTAGCAACAGAATACCCGATTGTTGGAAAATCCGGTCTTTCGGTGGGACCAAATCGTGCGGCACAATCCTACAGCAAAGCGCTGGAACTAGGGTTGAGTGAGATCCCAAGCAAATCTGTTGGCAATCTGCGCAGCTTTGTGGCGTCCGTGAGCCTAGTGGACGGTTCTTGCCAAACCGGTGATGGCGATCTTTTGAAAGCGGCAAGTGAGACTATGAAGGAGAGGAAATGGCTCTTCACGATTGAAAGCCTTTCAAATCCTGGCCTGGTATTCTCGAGAAAACTTTTAAATCTGACAGAAATCGCCAGCAATTCTGCATTTGAAGTTTCGCTACCTCGAGACAATTCCGATGATCTCGCACTATTCTTTTGTCAAGACAGTGGGAATCAGGGTAGCTGTGGAAAGAAATCCAATCTTAACAAAAAAGATTGGAAGGCTGTCGCGAAAAGCGGAAAACTTGCTGATCGCCTGATCTATTTTCAACTCTTATCCCAGAATAAAACTGGTCTCTATCTCATACCCAGCGCGAAGTGGGACAATGCAACTCTTTCGTCTCTATCAAAAAGTCTTGGGCCTTGGCTCGACAAGCCTTCTTCCTCCCTCGAGAAGATGGGGCAGTACCTCGATGCATTAACGCCTAGGCCCGCCAAACTCAAGGCGACAGGCATCCAAATTCCGCTTCCTAGCAGGAGCCGCGGCTGCTAACGA
>SEDW01000569.1 GCA_004193325.1 Pseudomonadota bacterium
TTAACGAGGGACTGGGGCGAAGACTCCCGTTCGCGAACCGGCGTGATGATCGGCTCCTCCCGCGGTCCGACAGAGGCACTGGAAAAAGCCTGGGCAAGGCACATAGGCAATCAGCGGCTAAGCCCCTCCACAAGTCCATCTACAACAGCCAGCTCGATTTCATCCGTTGTAGCCCGTGATCTAAAGCTTGAAGGACCGAGTATGGCTCTTTCAGCCGCTTGCTCCACGGGGCTTTATGCCCTCATTCAAGGTGTCTCAAGTCTCATCTCTCATCTGAGTCATTCCCTGATCGTCGGAGGAGTGGAGGCTGCCAACACAGATTTCACCCTCGCTATGCTCAAGGCGAGTCGAGTCCTTGCTTCCCCCAATTCCTCCCCCTATCCCTGCAGACCTGGTCATCCGGATCGCAGTGGAATGGTCTTGAGTGAAGGCGCAGCCCTTCTTCATATCGAAACCATTCGCAGGGCGAACAGCAAGGCGGAAATCATCGGCTGGGGTGCTGCCACAGAAAGCGCGACACTCACCGGAGTGTCGCCTGAGGGTTCAGCTCTCCAACGCGCAATGAAAAATGCCCTGGCGATTGCCGATATCGATTCCTGCGATGTGAATCTAATCGTGGGTCACGGTGCAGGTACTTTCAAAGGTGATGCAGCAGAAGTCGAAGCCTATAAAGCTGTTTTCGAAGACGTTCCTCCCCTGGTCTGGCACAAGTGGTGCAGTGGTCATATGCTTGGCGCCTCTGCGGCTCTCAGTGTGATGCTCGCGTGTGAGCATTTAAAATCGGGCCAGCTTCCTCCGCATCCTTATATGCCTGAGGATCATCCGATGCGTGCAGGCAGGAGTCTCGATGCAGGTAAAATCGCCCTTGTCACATCAATGGGATTTGGCGGAAGTGCTTGTGCGGTAATCGTCAAAACTTTGTTATAGCCGTCATGAGACGTGCGTTTGGGTTTTGACAGGAGGAAAAAGTGCATTGTCAGAACTTTGACGACTTCGATTCCTACCTTTGGTCTTTCTGAAAGTTCCGCTCTCTTCTGCAGTGATTTGCCTTAAAATCATATTCTGAAATGCTCTGGCCCACTCTTTGCAAAGTGTCTAAGGAACTCGCAGAGGGAATGACAGATGCTAAACAACATATATGTACCGGTAGCAGGAGCACTCGCCCAAGAACGCGCGCTCGAAACTATCGCTAACAACTTGGCAAACGTCAATACAGTTGGCTTTAAGGGGGATGCGGTTGCATTCAGCCTTTTGAATCCTGAGCCAAACAAAAACTATCCTGACTCTATCCCTCCTGCAAATTTCAAAGAAGATATGTCGAGCGTTTACCCACTTCGCGGTAACGAGATGAATATGGTTGGTGTGGCTTCGATCGAAAGAGACTTCTCTCAAGGTCCGGCTATCAACACAAGAAATGATCACGACGTCATGCTTCAGGGTGATGGCTTTCTTTCGGTACAAACATCCGAAGGCGTACGTTACACCCGCGCTGGTGACCTATCTCTGAACAATGACGGCGTTCTCTCGAGTAAGATGGGCGATCCCATCCTCGGTGAGAAAGGTTTGATCTACGTCCGCAGTACAGACTTTAAGATCAACGCTCAGGGCGAAATTTTTCAAGACGGACAGATGGTTGATCGCTTGAAGACTGTGACCTTCGAAAACAAGAAGGAACTGGAAAAAGTCGGCGGCAACTACTACTTCTTCGGCGGCGACGAGAGCAAGATCAAGCCGGCTTCGGAGTTGAGGATTGAGCAGGGATTTCTTGAGGGCTCAAATGTCAATGCGGTGAAGAGCATGACCTCAATGATCGTAGCTCACCGATCTTACGAAGCGTATCAAAAGGCTGTTTCCAACTACGACAAGATGATGGAAAAGTCCTCGAATGTGATCGGTGAAGTCAGAGCCTGAGTTTTCTGAGAAGTAACTAACTAGACGATTGGAGTTTTTATATGATGCGTTCACTTTTTACTGCTGCAACCGGCATGGAAGCTCAGCAGGTAACAATTGATACAATCTCTAACAACCTCGCCAACGTTAACACGACCGCTTTCAAAGGGTCGCGAGCTAACTTTCACGACCTTTTGTACCAAACACTTAAAGCGCCAGGTCAAAACTCGACCGCCGGTACAGTCGCTCCAACCGGTATTCAGATCGGTGGCGGTTCCAAGGTCTCCTCGGTAGAAAAAATGTTTACCGAAGGTGCTATTCGCATTACCAATAAAACGACCGATCTTATGATCGAAGGCCAAGGCTTCTTCCGCGTTCAAAAAGATGATGGCAGCATTGCTTACACACGCGATGGTGGCTTTAAGGTTGATAACACCGGTCGCCTTGTGACTGGTGAAGGTTTCCCTCTCGTTCCAGAAATCGTCATTCCAGAAAACGTCACTCACGATAAAATCAACGTGGGCCTCGACGGTACCGTCAGTGTTCGCGTCGGCCAGGAAACTCAGGAGATTGGTCAGATCGTGGTGGCGAACTTCGTCAACCCAACCGGTCTGGAATCCCTCGGTCGTAACCTCTACTCGGACACTGCAGCCAGCGGTCCTGCCCTGATTGGTCAGGCTAACACCACAGGCTTCGGTCGTATCGGCCAAGGCGAACTCGAAGCTTCGAACGTCAACATTGTCGAAGAGATGGTTAACATGATTTCCGGTCAGCGCGCCTACGAGATCAACTCGAAAGTCATCCAGACTGGTGACCAGATGCTTCAGCAGACCAATAACATTCGCTAAGCTTAATTGAGAGACTTATAGATGAAATATTGGTTTCTAGGTCTCTGCCT
>SEDW01000570.1 GCA_004193325.1 Pseudomonadota bacterium
CCATCTTTGTTTGCAGCCACAAGATCTTTGTCACCAAAGTTATCGAGTGGACCACCCTGAGCATTCTTCACACCGACTGCAGTGCCGACTGTGTTGAGGATCTTGTTCACATGGCTGTTGCCGGCCACATAATTTCCCACCTTAAGACTGTTGCCGGCACTCCCGGCGAGAATGTGCGGGATATTATCATGACTGTGTGAAGGACCATCAGCGATCTCACTGAACCACATCACAGTTCCGAAATCGAGTAGAGTCTGATTGCCAAATTTGTAGCTGCTCAGGCGATCGAGAAGATACTTGAAGAGCTCCGCATGCATAATATCGAGTTGAATGTGCATCTCTTCGGCCCCTGCGAGAGGCGCGCCGTCCATGAAGGGCATTTGTGTGGCCACCCGGTGCGAGATCGCATGGGCGCCAGCGAAGCGCTGGCCCTTGATCAGATATTGAGTGGCATCGATACCGGCACCGATTTGAATGGTGACGGCACGGAATGATCCGGCTGCAATGGCGATGGCGATGACGTCGAGCTGCATTTTCAGGACTTCGATCGTATTGTTTTCATACTCGGAGACATTGCTGCCCTTTTCCATCTGACTGATGCGCTCATCGCTCAGGTGGATAGCAATTTTTTTCTCAGTGTCACGAATGCCGTCCATGTGAAGCTGCAGGCGATCCTTATCGCTCGCGCTCAACTTGGAACTGGCGAGGAGAGCCGACATGCCCTCTTTTACATAATCGTTGACGGACTTTCGGAGAAGAAGCCTGGCATCGCTGGGTCCCGTGCTCGACATTCCAAAAACTTTTTTGTAGGCGTTGAACGGACTGATCTCGGCAGAGACGAGGTCTTTGCTGCCACGAAAGGATAAAAAGTCCTGAATGCCCAGGCGGTCGGTGTTGCGTTTGCCGGAAGTGAGAATCAAAGGCTCAACGCCCGGCATCAAATCGCGCTGGATTCTAAAATCTAAAGATTCACTGGTAGCGAGAGCGAGGTTCACCCCTTCGTTCGCGCCCCGATAAGGCTTGGCACCTGTCAGAGACTGAATGCCGCCATACTTGTGGTCGCAACCGTCCGAGCCGAAGGGATGCGAAATGCCTTCGACGATCAGAAGATTTTTAGCATAAGGAGTCAGGACCTCGATCGATTTGCCTTTAAGCGTGGCTTCAGTGATAGCTCCTTTTTGGGAAGGCCAAAGGTTTTTTCTCACGAATCCGTGGGCCGAGCGAAAGAAGATCGCGTACTTTTGCGGCTCCGTCTCTAGGATTTCATCGGCCCGCGCGTAAGGCGCGAGTCCCGAAATGCTTTCGAGGAAGGGCAAACCAAAAACGATACCACCAGCACCGAGTAAGAATTTGCGTCTAGGTATCATTTCGCTGACTCCTTGTTCCCACGCACGAGAAAGCTTGGGTCGAGTAGGATTTCGGTAAAGAGATCTTTGGCGCCTGCGCCCTTAAGGGATTCTGCAGCGAGTGCTTTCAAGAGGGGATCGTCGCTCGAGTTCGGGCGCCGGCCAGAGAGCATCTCAAGAGCCTTCGTCACATAACAAAGGTGAGGCGTGGTCTTGGTCACGAGAGCTTTAACAAACTCGGCTGCACCGTTGAATTTAATTTTGCCATCATTATTTGAGAAGAAGGTGTATTCGGCTGAAGCGTCGATGGTCACGCCGTTTTCCTTCTCGCGCCAAGCGCCAGTAGCATCATAGTTCTCAAAGGCAAATCCCGCGGGATTGATCATAGGCCCATGACAGGCGGCACAGGCCGGAGCGGAGGTGAGGGCGTTCACCCGTTCGCGAAGCGTCTTAAGAGTGTCGCTTGCTTCCGGTACTTCTCCAGTGACAGGTGGAGCCGCGAGCGTTGTACAGTTGATCTCGCCCACAAGAAAGGTCCCTCGATGGATCGGATCGGTTTCATTTTCATGAGCCTTACTCGCCAGAAATCCCACCTGGGTCAATAGACCTGATCGTTTTAATGGATCGAGCTGAACCTTGGCAAAGGTCGCACCGCTCGGTGCAGCGACTCCGTAGAGGGGAGCGGTCTTGTCGTTGACGAAGGTAAAGGGCGAGGTGAGGATTTCCTTTAGTCCGCCGTTGTTTGTGATGACAACTTCTTTGAAGTAGAGTTCTGCCTCTTTCTTGAAGGAATCACCGAGATCGGCGGGCCATTTGGGAAAGAGGGTTTTATCCTTGTTGCCTGGGCTGAATTTTTCGATGTTGAAGGCTTTGTAATGGAAGAAGGCTAAAGCATCCTCGCCCTTTTTATCTTTGACCAGGCGGTTGACCTGAGCTTCCCATGTGGCTTCATTGAGGAGTTCGCCCGATTCCGCCGACGCTAAAAGGTCTTCATCAGGAATCGTATTCCAGACTGCATAAGAGAGTCTCGAAGCGAGCTCAAAAGCATTGAGTTTGACTTCTGTGCTGCCGGAGCCATCGCCGAGTTCCGTGCGATAGAGAAAGGATGGGGATTGCAGAACGGCTGTGATCACCGTCTCAAGGCCAGCGGCGGTCGCATCTTTGCGATCGCTCATCTTAAGACCGTCCGTATAAAAACCTGCCAGGCGGCTGATCTCGGCGGCGCTGGGTGTTCGGCGAAAGGCGCGACGAGCAATCGGAGTGACGATGGCTTTGGCGCGCAGCGCAGGGTCAGTTGGAAGATTAGCAGGCAAAAGTTTTTTCACCTGCTCGGCATTGCCTGCGACTTTGTCGGCAATGGTCTCGGCGGCAAGGCGATAGTCAGCCCAGAGGTTGGCCGAGACTTTCAAAAGAGCCGAGTTATTGTTGAAGGCCGAACCCGA
>SEDW01000571.1 GCA_004193325.1 Pseudomonadota bacterium
GTTGTATCTTCGGGTTTTTTGATGCTCTCCCAGCTAAAGGATTTGCAATCCAGAGGCATGGCAACCGGGTCCTTAGTAGTCCCTGAGTCAGGGATCACAGGAATGCTTTCCTGATCCTTGCCAGTACCCATTCCGCCGACTTCTGATCCCACTTCCGGAATTTCAGACGTTGCGTCATCTCCAGCGTCGCCGGCAGGCTGAGATTCATTGGATTTGCCCGGTTTTTTAATCGCATCGCCATCTTTCGGAAGCTTTGAGGAGTAGCCCGTGCCTTTTGCTGTTGTTATTCTTTCAGGAGCTTCGCCACAGGCAAAGCATAAGAATGTGAGCGCGAGAATACAAACACGGTTCATCTAAACCCCTACGAAGTGGAATGTCATGGTAGAACATGTTTATTTCAGGATCGAACCGTCAGGCTTGATTTTCACGACATTGAATAGGATAGGAAGTTTGTCGCCGATGTTATGATCCCAGCTTTTACCATCAGCAATTGGGTTGGCATTGCCAAGGAAATAGAGGGTGCAGGCGCCCTTTTTGATATTGGACATAGAATGCTGAAAAGGGATATTCGGCTGTGCATGAAGTCTGATTTCAACCTTCGACTGATTACAGACTTTTAGAACAGAATGAACCGATGAGGTTCCAAAGCTGCCGTCTTTGCCAGCATCAACGTTACCATTCACTTCTGCCGCTTTCACGTCTTTAGGAACCAGTGCTTTACCATTGGCATCAACGGCCACCATGAGTTCAATTTTCGAGCTGGCGCTCGTGCCCCATGCGTTGGCATCCGTGACAGTGTATTCGCTAACAAGGCGCTTAGCGGCGAGCATATCTTTGATCTTCGAAAGCTTCTCATCAACTGGAGCTGGTGTTACCGGCTCTACTGGCTTGCTGGGTTCAGGGACAACGACTACCGGTGTGGTTGGCGTTACCGGCTTAGTATCGGCCCCGCTCGAGTCCGAGGTGCTTGTTCCTCCAGTTTTAACCGTATCGGTCTTGACTGGAGTGGCATCGCCCGAAGCAACGGCATCTGTGTCTGTACAATCATCGGCATCGACTGGACGGAGGTCACCACTGTAGTTCTTTGTTGCGGCGACCATGACTGGTTTCTCGGCGCAGCTAATGAGGAGGAAAACGGTCAAAGACAAAGCGATATGTTTCATGTTCTTTCCTTTATCTATTATTGGTCGAGTTCTTTGCAGTGCTGCGATCCACTCTTGAAGGCGCTTTTGAAAGTCCCTCTGAAGAAGCCATTGTCGACCGCCTGCCAGCTACCTTTGAGTGCGTCTTCCGCCGCAAAGAATTCTTTCAGACTTTCGGATCGATAAAGCTGAAACTCTTTTCTTTCAACCAGACTCGCAACGGAAGGAAGCTGCGTTTTAATACCAGGGTTTCTCTTAAAGACCTGATTCAGAATTTCAATTCCAACGAAGTAAGAGCCCAGTGCATTCCCCGACCAAATCACTCGTTCCTTGTCCTGTCCGACCAAACCGTGATTCAACTCTTTGTTGAGTTTGAAGCCAAGGTCGGCAATCGTATCGCCTCGGCCGCTGCACATCGTTTCGCCCGCTATCTGAAGGAGTTTGGCTTCATCAACTCCTTTGTCGTAGAGCTTGCTCACCAGCGAACGGGCCGCTCGGATCGCAATGACGATGTTCAGAGTCTGGTTATTCTCGCTGCCGCTATATTTAGAGGCTGGGTAGAGAATGTTTCCTGCTTTGTACGAAGAGCGCGTGACGAGATACTTCACAAAGGGCAGTGCGGATTTCTTGCTCGCGATCTCATTCATGATCACAGCTTCTTCATTGGTGAGAGTCTGTGTATTGCCAGCAAAGGCTGAAGGCCAATTCGGATATTCTGTCCAGATCGGATGAGGCTCTTCGCCGTGACAGGTTTTGCAGAGGTTCTTTTCAACCTTTGCTGGGGTTTGGGTGTAGTCGATGCCAGCAAAGTCCCAGACATTCTTTTTATAATCGTATACCGCAATCTCAAGGTCTTTTGAGCTCGTTTGATCGGTCGCGGCGGTCACGATAAAAGATCCATCGGGCGACATGATAACGATACGTGGTTTAGTAAGACTAGCCGACTGAGCACTCCGGGTTTCACGAATGAGTACAAAGTTGGAACGAACTCGTTCTGGGATCGAAGCGAGGACTTCATCGATGCTCTTAAAACACAAGGCGTCTTCAGGTGTCTTTACCGACTCCCAGCTAAAGCCCTTACACGCATCAGTCGGCTGCTCTGGAGTGACAACGGGCTTCTCAGGAGTAACTACCACATCATCACTATTATCGACAGGTTGCTTCGTATCCGGAGTAGGCATCGAATCCGTATCGTCGCCACTGTCGGCGGCCGGCTTTTTCGTTGTACTACTGTATGGATTTGGAACCTTGGAGCTGTCTTGTTTTACATCGGCCGAGTCGGAGCTCTTACTGCCTGCATTGGAGAACGTTGGACGAGCTGTTGGCCCATCGCAAGAGGCGCCTAACGCACCTAAGATAAGAAACCCGGCTATAAAACAAGTAAGATTTTGCATCGTTTCCCCTGTGCATGCTTCCATCTACCTAATCGGGGAAATACGTGGGTCAGCCAAACATTTCTGAATATTCCAAGGATTTAAAGATCTTCCAGTGTTTATTTTAGCGCGTAAGGTTGTTTCGATGCTGTAATTAGCCAGCGACTTTGTCCCCTATTAATTGATCAGCGATTATGTCCCCTCAAGGTAAAATCCTCTCAAATCCAACCCTTAGGATGGGAGGTTCCATGGAAGGAACAATTGCC
>SEDW01000572.1 GCA_004193325.1 Pseudomonadota bacterium
ACTGCGATCGAAAAGAAAGACGGCAAGATGAACATCACCTTCGAGAAAGATGGCAAGAAGACGACAATGGAATACGATTCCGCTAAGAAAGCGACCAAGTAATATGCTTTGGCTCAAAAAGTCTTTGAAGCAAGCAGGCCTGGTTCTCCTCGGAGCCGGCCTTGTCTATTTGGTTCTCTGGGCGAAGGTAAAGCTCCTTGCTGCGAAGAGTGAGACTGTGGAGGATCGTGAGAAGTGATGGTGCCGGCCAAGTTTCTGAAGAATGATCTCGCGAACATTCCACACCGCCTCACAATCAACTTTGCTTATCGATAAATCCTCGCTGACTATCTACATATATTCATCCACACCTTCCAGCTACTCCCGTACAAGCAAAATCGATTACACTGAGAGCACTCAATTCAGACTTACAGGAAGGTGCCTCATGCAAAACCTATTGATCCTGACGACTCTATTCAGTCTTTCGCTAGGCTGCGATAGCCTTTCAAAGAAACCTCAAAATCAAAACAGCATCGTTTCCGCAATCAAACTCCTCGAAGAAAAAGAACGTACAAAGTTCGACATCTCCACAGTTAGCTTCAGAGACAGTGACTCAATCTTTATTCCGGCCGATGCCGAATTACCGAAAATCAGAGCGCTGGTAAACGCTTACCTTAACATAAACAAGATGCAAATCATCCAAAGAGGTGATCAATCGATCGTTGCGAATCTCAGCGAATTCGATAAGCTTTGGCATACCGATATTAAGGAAGCCGAAGAGCTTTCTGCTCGAGAAAACAAACCGATGCTGATCAAGTTTACGACGACTTACTGTGGAGCCTGTGAAGAGCAAGACAAGATGTTCTTTCAACAAGAAAAGGTATTTAGGCTTCTTCAGAACTTTGTGCTGTTGAAAATTCACGATGACGAGATCGTTGCGGACCTGATTAATTCGAAGGAGACTGCATATACTCTTCTTGCAAAGAAATACGACGTCGCCAAAGGCCTGGGCTTTCCAACTATCGTCCTAGCATCCAAATCTGGAAACGAGACGCTGAGAGGCCATGCCGAGAAATGGGATGAGTACTGGAGCTTGTTCTTCAACTTCCAGAAGGCCCACTCCGTACAAACGCTCTAAAAATCTACAACAGACGTACATCGCCAAGACGCTTTATAACGTCAAAAAACGAAAACCAGCGATAAGAAATCGCTGGTTTTTTTTTACTTATGATCCACTCAATTCAAATAGACATTTACTCAGCAGCAATTTTGTAGTGAGCAAGAACTGAATCGCAAGTCGATCCTGCAGTAATTCTCTCCAAAGTCACGGTACTCTTACTAGCGTCTTTGTCTTGAGTGATAGTCACTGGCGAGAGTGCAAGTGATGGGATCAGAATGCTTCCTTTGCCTATCAACGACTGTTCCGTCTTGTCTTGAATGAGACCTTTGAGATTTCCATCGCTAGTCATCAGTGCAGAGTATGTGTTGGTAGATCGCTGCACGAAATAGATGTCTCCAGACAGAAGACCAAAAGACGCTCGTGTCGTTGCTCCTGGTTTGCCATCGCCGTCAGCGTCGATCACGCGAGGGTCTTTTGAATTTGTCGGCAACGCATCAGAGGCAGGATTCACGAGATTCGCTCCAAGGACTTGGGTTAGAGAATCGCGTGCGATCTTAATAGCACCGGCTTCTGACGTTACAGTTAGCTTAGTGACAGATTCTCCGATCGATTGAACGGTTAGATCTTTAACGTATGCCTTCAGAGCTCCTGTATTAGGAAAACGAGCAGCACAGTTGTTTTCGATTATTTTAAAGCCTTCGCCATCCCGCACGATTTCGCCAAGACGATAGAGGTCACTTGTTGAGGGAGCTGTCTCAGGTAAGAAGACGCTCTTTTGAGTCGCGGAGAGTGTGATTTTCATTGCGTAGGTACCGACAACATCATCAACCGAATTTGTCTCTATCGATGATGTCTCACTCGAAGTAGGGGCAACCGAACAAGCGGTGAGAGCAAGAAGAAGAGACAATGAAAGGATACGCATAGCAGCTCCAGACAGGGATGAATAACAACAGCTTCTACCGTCTCCCTTGCAGACTTCGGACCAGACTCACAGCCGACGGATTCTAGACAGTTAGGCCTGTCTCTGCGCAAAAATGTTTAATCGTTGGTCACTCCTTCGAAAAATTTGGTCCTCTTTAAGCAATCAAGACAACTTGCCGCCGTTCAGTAAGTCACTGTTCGTTATAACTATTAATAATTTCCAAACACGCGACAATGAAGAATTCGTAAGGCTTGAGGAAGTTGCTTGCGGAAAAACCCATCGCTATGTAGTAGTCGTCCCCCTACACATGCCTTAATTGTTCCCGGAGCATTTCCCATGCGTTTTTTCTGTTCGTATCTCGTCCTTTTCTTAGGTTTTGGGAGTGGCGTTGCTTATTCCCAGTCACCGATTAACAAGTACGCTCAGGAATGCGCGGCAGCCATCGGGGGAGATATTCCTAAGTTTCGTTGTGATCAGGGCGAAGTCATTACGATCAACGGCGGCCGGGATGATTTCAACTGCGATAATCCCGCTCACTTAAGTAGCGTCGGCCCAAAAGCTTGTATCAAAGGCAGCCGCTTTCAGAAGCTGAACGCGGTTAACATCCGTCCAGGCTTCAACGCCAACGACATCGAAATCCGCTTGCTCTGTCGCCATTACGAAAAACCCGCTGCCGATGCTGATATCAATAATCTCTTCGATGATATTGCAATCATCGCAACGAATATTAAAAATGGTGCGAGCTGCTTCTTTCAGTC
>SEDW01000573.1 GCA_004193325.1 Pseudomonadota bacterium
TCACCCAGCACCTGAAGACCTTCTGGATGATCAACCTCAGCGGGTATCGACCATTTTTCGCTCACCTGGAAATTCACAGATCCCACTTTCAACTCTTTTACTGCCATGACCTTCATACAGGTTTTACCAAGGATCAGCACCGATCCATCACTGCCGCGTGCCAGATCACTGAAGCGGCAAGAACCCGCATCGGCGAGGGTCCACGCTGCCAAAGGCACGAGCTGAGTGCTGGAAGGGGCCTCAAAGCTATCCTCAGGCGTGAGGATGCTTTTGTTTGTGGAACTCAAGCCGATTGGAGAATCCCCTTGTGGACCGTATTCGATGAGAGCTGCCTGATCAGCTTCAAGAGCCACCAGAAAATGCCCGCCACGCATAAGCAGCATTCCTTCGAGGCCGCGATCGGGATTGCTGCGGCCGGACCAGTTCGCCAGATCATAGGTCTTCAGGCGACGGCCTTCCTGATCGAAATGAAAAATCTGGTTGGTAATTTCTTTCAGGCCGAAGATGCCTGACTGCTCGTTGACGTTGACCGCTTCCCATTGAGCCTGCTCAGAATCCGGAATGTTGATGCTCAACGCCTTGTGACTGGAATCGTCTGTTCGTACGGCATCGTCATCACTTCGGACGAGAGGAATACTCAGAAGGTCATGCTCACGATCTGAGAGTGAGAAGAGTCTGTCGCCGGCGATGGAGAGTCCGGAGATCTCCAGCATGGGCATGGACCAGGCGCTTTTCACTGTCAGATTTTTGGTTTCGGCCCTAGCCTCGCTTAGGTCTCCGAGCATGGGAAGAAGAGCGGAAAAGGCGAGTGACAAAATTTTGACGCAAGGATTCACGCTATTGAACTTTGAATTCAATTGAGCTCCAATCGTATCGCTAAATATGTTGTACTTCCATTTTACGCTATTTTTTGACGTGGGTATAGTGGGCCGAGTCTAGGCGATGAGGATGGGCTTGCATAAAGAAAGAGGGAGATCTCGCGGCGCGAGATCTCCCTCTTCGGTAATAGACAAGGATTAGTTGCTGGGTTTATCGCCAGCGTTTTGAAAGCTGCGATCGCCTTTGAGGCGAAGCATGACTTCAGTCACCGAGATCGGCTTATCCGACTCGCCGACTTCGTTGCCCTGAATATCAACGAGAAACCAACGGAACGCCTGCGCGGGTACCGCAAATTTTTCGTGAAGCAATCCACCTGGGTGGTCTTCGAAGAAGATTTTGATGTTGTGAATCTCATCGAGTTCTTTCTCAACGGCCTTAAATTCTCTGGCCATCGCTGCAAACTCAGGAACGTTACGATCGGTCGCCAATACGACGAGAACCGCTTTTTTCCCCTGCTGCAATTCAGAATCCTGAAAAAGAAAATTCCAAATGCCTTCCGACCAGGTTCTTTTTACTATTTCTGTTGCTGGAATTTTGTCATCCATAGCTACACCTCTTGTTAGACACTGACCCTCGGTCCAGGCTGATAATCCCAAGACATCAGCCCAAAGGCTATGGAAAACACTGTAATCATTCTCTTATACCCTGACATACGATAATGAATTCAATATATTAGAGAGTCATATGACAAATCTCACGAAACTATGAACCAAGCCTTACTCGACCAGCGCCTTCGTCATCCCTTTGCGCACAAAAGCGAGCGGTGCCTTATCATCAAAATATATCTGACCCTTTGAGTCGGTGAGCACCCCCAGATCTTTCCACAGTTTATCAAGATCAACCGCTGTGTAGCTGTCTTTCATCTTCGCATAGAGGTCACTCAGAACGTGAAGTCCGCTTGCTTTATCACCAGCATGTAAAGCCTCCATCAGCTCCCATCGAACTGCCATGGTTCCCCCGGCCTTTACGATTCCGCGCAGAGCTTCATCCAAACCTATTTTACCTTTAGACTGCTTGCGGATCTCCACATCAGCGAGCAGTGCGAAGACCGCACCTCCCCAGTAGGTTTTGCTCCAGCTTGCAGGTCCATCGAGCCCTCCGTCACCCTTTTGGGGAAGCCCCTGCGGCATTCCTTTCACCATATCCTCAAAGACTGTTTCGGCCTTGAGCTCGCCCGTTCGTATTCTTGCAATCGGTTCAATGTAGGTGGCGAGTCCCTCCTCGATCCAGTGATGGCGATAGGGAACAGATGGAAAGGCGAGATGAATCATTTCATGGGTCATTACCCAATCTTTTCTGAGTTGAGCGTCTTCCGATTTTAACGACAAAGGATTGATAGTCACCGCTCCTCCGTCACCAAAACTTTTTCCCGGGCCATCGTAAACATCACGAGGCACGACAACGACCAACACGTGGTTTACCGGGAATTTACCGTAAAAGGCAACAACAGCGGACGTGGCACGCTCACACCATTCACGAATCTGTTTATTGCTGGCCTTGTAGTCCGAAGGAATCAGCGCCAGATCCACTTTCGCGCCTTTGACTTCAAACGACTCCGAATGATAGGGCCCGACGATAGACCAGGGGAGATCTTCCAGATGATCGGCAGTCGTGACCTTCACAGCCGAATCAATGGGCGAGATGAAGAGGCCCGATTCGATGAATGTTTTTTTGCCTTCGATCTCTTTCGCAACCGTCATGCGAAATTCAACCGGGGTTTTGGAATCGGTAACACGGGGACGAAGAAGTAAGAGTGAGGGATTGAAGAGGATGACCTCACGTATCGCTTGTAAAGAATCCTTCGAAGTTTTCGCAGAGGCAGCCTTACCCAGATCGAAACGATAGCGGACGAGACAAAGTTTACTCTTGCAGGACGGGACTTTCATCCCTGCCCT
>SEDW01000574.1 GCA_004193325.1 Pseudomonadota bacterium
TCTTTGAGTTTGACGATAATCCAACGCGAGACAACCATTTTCGGTGCGATATCGAAAGGCTTTAAAAGATGTTGCTCTGGGATCAGGGATTGAAATTCAGCCTTGTTTTTGGACTCTAGAATTCCATCGACTGCGGCGTAGGTCACAGCGCCTCCGGCCATACCAAGGCCGCCGAGAGCGAGATCGGTATTGCCGTTGTGAGCTGCAACTGCTCCACCAACGAGGCCAAGGGCATAGATGGATCCGACGGCCAGAGCTTTGTTGTAAGCCTGGACTCCGTTTCTTAGTTTGATGGATTCGAGGTAGCTGTTCAGATCACTGCCGAGGAGGACTTCGGGTTGAGCTGCAAACCCTGGGAAAGCGATATTGGTCTTGTCCAGGCGAGCCCAGTTGTCGGAATTGTTTTTAACACTGATTTTGAAGGCTTGATATTCACCTGAGGAGAGGCCGTCGATGACGTCCATTGCCACTTCCATATTGCCTTCCGCTCCGGCCGGAGGGCTGATCTCGATAGCATCGATACCTGGCATTTGGCTGGCGCAGCCAACCGCTGTGAGACTGAGAGTGAGGAGAGTGGCAATGAGGATGAACGAACGCATATAGGCTCCAAAACGTGTGCTGCCCTAAAGGATGCAGCGGAATAAGTGGGCGAGGTCGATGCCTCGCCAAGCCTTATTACACGATCGGTGCCAAGTCATAATTATAATGAATTCAGTGGATTAAGCTGTGAAGAAGAGGGGTTTCGAGGAAAAACCTGTGGGATAAAAACCTCTGTGGGATTTTTCCAACCAGTCGAATTCGCGGGCGTTATCCGCAATTTCGGATCATTTGATTCGCTGCCGAAGTTTGAGGATCCAGTCCGTCTTTTCTTTGTTGTACTGAGGAACGCAGATCTTTTGCTCACAGGTATAATAACTCGGATAAGCCGCATCTTCGGCTGCGACCCAATTCACCCAAAACTGCTCGCCCATCTTGCAGCTGGTCTGCAGACGTTTCTTTATTTTAAAGAGATCTTCCCTCAGCCTCGTCTCATGGCTTTGATTCAAATGAATCGGAATGCCATCGACGACGGTCATCGTGCAGTCTTCCGCTTTCTTACAATGATTTTCTTTCTTCTCGACTCGGACGACTTCGCTGAGAAAGCTACGGAAATTCTTATCGCATTCGGGAGAGCGTTTCGAGTCTTTGAGGAGAACCGAGTTGTCCTTGCCACCACAGACCAGGAAACGGTTGGGGGACTGGAGGTCGGCCCTGAGGGGCGCGCAGGGTTTGACCCGCTCTTCACAATCACCGTCGCAGATCTCCGCGGCCTTAGCCGAGGCGGGGACCGAGAGCGAGAGGAAGAGGATCAAGGCTGCGAGGTGTCGGATCACAGGGTTCTCTCTCTCGGGTAAGTGTCTGTCGGTCTTGAAAGATCTTCTGAGGATTATCTCACAGCTCGATCGGCAATAGAATGGGCGCATTTCCATACTGACCGAAAGAAGATAAATCCCTGCAAAAATTCCCAAGGATTTCCACGGCGAGATTATCCATTCCAAAAAACTGTGGGAATCAGGTTTGAAGGTGATCGGGTGGAGGAGCTTTTTCACCAAAAAGAGGAGGAGGATCACATGCTTGAATGAGAGCTATGAAAAGGGCCTGATAGACGAATCAGGAAAAAAAGCCAATTGTTCGAAGCTGTTCGAAACATCAGCTTTCTAAGCGTGCAAATTGATGAAGGAAAATTTTGGAGGTCAACATCAGCTTTCGTTCGATACGTTGTGCTCCACTCAGAAAGGCAAATTTTTGTACCGAAGAGTCTCTTAACGGATGCATGAGGAGTCAGACTATGAATTCCGTAATTGATGAAGATACACTTTTGGTACTCGATGATTTGTTTGGCAACCCTCAATACCTGAGCGAATTGCTGCCCCCCTTTCGCAGTCAGGTGGCAAGCGTTCAGTCCGGTCTTGAGCAGGCTATTCACAAGCTCGACCTGAAGGCTGTTATCTTTCATGCTCATAGTCTTAAATCAAGCTCGGCCCAGCTGGGTGCTCTGAGAGTGAGCGGCTGCTGCCAGTTGATCGAAACGCTTGGTTACAGAGCGGAGTGGGCTGACCTGGATATGGCTCTTGGCAATCTGAAAGCCGAAGCGGCTCGCGCTGTCCTCGAACTCTCTGAGCTCGAAGTCACACGCCGGGCAGCCTAACCTTCCATCCTAGTCTTCGCAGATACGAAAAACCCGGCGGAACCATAAAGGTCAGCCGGGTTTTCACGTTTAGGTAGGGTGCCTTGGAGCATTGATTTGCGAGGGAACCCACCAATTCATGGTGGGTGTCGATCCTAGAACTTTAGGCTCCCCAAGTTGCCTTGAGGTCTGCGCACCATTCTACAATCAAACTCCCTGGTTTGTTTTTGTCGGTTCGCCTGCATCAATCAATGATGTCAAAACGTCCCAAGACACCCCGCACCCATTATAACGAAGCCTGGGGGAAATGTCTTCCGAATCAATTCTCGACGGGAATCGCCACCGAATAAACGGGACTAAGTTGGCGCTCATCCAGAGAGTACTGAACAAAAATTTCGGGATGTTCGCCAGCGGGCAGGGTCGTTTCGAGAGAGGTTCTCAACACGCTCCAGGGTTGATTGGCCAGATTTTCCACAGTGCCGTAGCGGAAACGAGTCATGCTACCAGGCGCTGAAAGTTGAAGAACAGTTTTCGCTGCGCTGTTGATGGCGACTGCCGTTCCCAGGTAGTGAACACCGCTCTCGAGTCTCACACTGTCGCG
>SEDW01000575.1 GCA_004193325.1 Pseudomonadota bacterium
GTGGCTTTTTGTGCCTCATCAAGCGTCGAAGCTGACTCGTTCAAGGCAAGGCGACTCGTGCTTAGAGTGTAATCCACCGTCGCGAGAGGAAGCGTAAGGTTAGCCACACCAAAGGTAAAGTCGTAGGCGTCATGGGATTGCTCGGTATTGATCTTGATGCCAAAGCCTGTACCCGCATAGATTGTGCTGGGATCGACTTCAATGTCGGCCGAGGCTTTCTTGTCGCTATTCTTGCTAACGAGGCCCCGAATGTCTTTGGTACTACTCGTAATGCTTGTCTGATCACAAGCAACGGCAGTCAGGACTATGAGGGGGAATAAAAGTTTATTTAACATCGGGCTCATCTAAGATTTGATGTTTTAACAAGAGTGACTCAAATCTTATCGGCCTCCTGCATGGCGGATATAAGGCGGAGGCGCATTTCTGGAAAATTCTTTTGTAAGCTATTTAAATGAATAGGCTAATTGCCTTTGGTGATGCCCAAAATCCGGCTATTAACGTCAGGATATACGAAAAATCAGCTTTTGAAATCGGGGACCTGAAGGAAGGCGGGATGCGAGAATTTCCCCAGTCCGGGTCGCTCCCATTCTCAAATAAAAGGACTCTGCTCCCGGATCCGGCAGAATGAAGAACGGATCCCAATTGTTTTCTCTGGCGACTTTGATTGCGTCTCGCCAGAGCACAGTGCCGAAGCCCTTTCCTTGCTGGCCTCGGGCCACCCAGAAATTGTTAAGCTCCCTTCCAAATTCGGCAGCGGTGAAACTGTAGAATGCGATAGTCTGCCCACTCTCAATGAGCTGATAAACTGTATTTTCTTCGATGAACGATGGAGTTATTCTAAGGAGTGGCTTCGAGGCGTTGGCGTAATCCTCGGGATAATCCCAGACGGAACGGGAATTATAAAGGAGCTCAGTAAGCGCCGCTGCATTCTCTGGCAAAGATCGAATGACTTCCATCACATCAATTCTTTCGAGTTGTTTGATGAAAGTATCGAGTGTCCTGTAAACAACGTCAAGCCATCACCGTTCGAGCGCTGAATAGAAAAAACCCAGCAAGCCATTGGCCTGCCGGGTTTCTGCTTCGTGCCTTTATTTTTTTGTATAAGGCAAGATGTCTTTAAAGTCGATAGATCGGTTGGAAGATGAGTAGCCGCAAGCACTGGCGGGCGAGGGTTCATCCTGAGCTTGGTCTAGAGCGAGACTGCCTTGGGCTTTTAGCTTACCAATGAGTTTGCTGATTTTACCCACACTCTTAACTACTGATTTACTTCTAAGTTCGAAGCCAGGTTCATATTCAACGGAAGGTTCCGAATCTCCGTATTCTTCCTCGCAGGGCTCAGAAATAAAGAGCTGATTCGCAGTGACTTTGTACGCGAGAAATGTACGATCCGCTTCTTTAGGTGTTACATCAAATTCTCCGTATCCCGCCGCGGTAACAGCTGACGCTCTATAAGCGGCTGTATCATGCGCGCCAGCAACAAGAAAATCGAGATAGGATTTGTACTGCGCAAGGTCTTGCTGCGGTATGCCCGATAAGCTTTTCAAAATGCTGTTGGCTTGAGCTTGAGTAAAGGGACTGGAGCATTTTGCGTCTGAAAAATATTTGACATCGATTTCAACAGTACTAGCATCCTTAAAGATCACAGTTTCGAGAGAACTTTTGTAATCATCGTCTGCCGTCCCGAGGTCGCAAAGAACCCATGTGCCCACCAGGCTAGTTACGCCTGCAGCCGCAGGGGTTGCAGTAGGAGTGCTTGGATTCACTGGCACCGGATTAGCAGGGTTTGCAGGCGCACTGCCGACCTTAGAAACGGGAGTGGCTTTCGTTGCCGTCTTTGGTTGATTACATGCTGGGAGAATAAGAGCCACTGCGAGAAGATGAGTCAATTTCATTCGAAAGGTACCCCTGATTGATTAAGATCTAAGTCGGTATCGGCTTTCTCTATGCGGCGGTTTTTGATTTTTAAAATAATCATTGCTTTTAATCAGTTGGCTTCGCTTTTTCGAAGAAAATCTTCATCCTTTCCATAGGTAATGGTTCTTTTTAATAATCGTCTATAAATACTGAAATTATTGGCCATACGAAGCGTTTTTCTGTCGATTGCGCTTTGTTGGTCCTGTCTAATGACAAGACCATGCAATAAGGAGATATTAATGCCCACTCTCACAGCTCTTCAATCTGTCCCTCCGAGTGTTTACGGATTGGTCCGCGATTTCCGTGTGCGCTGGGCCCTCGAAGAAATAGGTGAGTCCTACGATGAACTCATACAAAGCAATAAGGCTCTCAAATCTTCGGCCTACAAAAAATTCCAACCCTTCAATCAAGTGCCTGCACTTAAGGAAGGGAATCTTGTTCTCTTCGAATCCGGCGCTATCGTTATGCATCTCGCCGAGTCTAACGAAGAACTGATGCCAAAAGACGAAGAGTCTCGCGCTCTGATCAAGACCTGGATGTGGGCGGCGTTGAATACAGTCGAACCCCATCTCATGTTTCTCTTCTACTTTCCAAAAGCCAATGAAGAAACGCCAGCGATACGCGAGATGAAAAAGACGATCATCGACGCTCAGGAAGAACGGCTCGAACAGTTGTCGGATTTTATTGATGGCAAGGATTATCTTGTTGGAGAATTCTCGGCAGCTGATTTACTGATGACACACGTTCTGGAATTGGCGAAGCACAACAATCTTCTTAGTAAGTTTCCAAAGCTCATCGCCTATCACAAACGCTGCAGCGAACGGCCCGCTTTCATCAAAGCGCGAGAG
>SEDW01000043.1 GCA_004193325.1 Pseudomonadota bacterium
GGTGAGACAGCGGATGTTCCCAAAGTTGTGAATGGCGCCTACCTCTACTGCCAGGCCAACGACAAATTGATTGACGACAAATATCTCGTAAAATGTCAGATCAGAAATGAGACGGACCAAAGAATCGATATCTCGGCCGCAGGTCTATCGGTTCAATTTGCTTATGAGGCGAAGGAGGAGGACGGAATTTTCGTTGATCTGACGACCTCTGTTGACGACAAAGCTTTTGACGCCGTCTATGTGATTTCCGGCCGTGAGTATGCGGACCTGGATCTCTTCTCCAAAGCAATGACCTTCAAAGCCGAGATTTCCGAAATTCAATCGGGTGACAGCCGTACGATCACTCTATCGGGCGACCGGGTCACAGTCACGGTCGTGAAGACAACAATCCCGCCTGTGATCAGCAAATAGGAATTTCGTCTCAAAACGAATGTCGAGATGCGCGATTCATTTCGTATATCGCGTCTTTCACTCTCCCTCTTTGATCTTCGCCGATTGACTCGCCTGCTTGGGTGACGTCTTCAAGTAAAGACATTGATAGGCAGGCTTGAATTTGACAGAGTATCTCTAGCGATAAATCGATGGAGCTGCTGCATGTTCAAGCCTCAGGACCATGTTGACGAGAAAGATTTAGCCAAAGGTCTTAAGCTGCTCATGTACGACGGTGCGATGTCGACGATTATGGGCTCCCTTACTGGTGGAGCTTTTCTTGTCACCTTCGCTCTTCTCCTAGGCGCGAGCAACCTCGCAATCGGTGTGATCGCTGCCGCCGCTCCCCTATCGCAGATCATGCAGATTCCTGCGATCCTCCTCATCGAAAAAATTCGTTCGCGCAAACGCATCGTTGTCATTGCCGCTACGATGGGGCGTATGTTTCTCTTTTCCTGCGCGCTGCTGCCCTGGTTTCCTTATCCTGAACTTCGCATCCCGCTCTTCGTCCTCGCGCTCTTCCTCTATAACGTGATGGGATCGATATCGGGCTGCGCCTGGAACACGTGGATGCATGATCTTATTCCTCAGGAAATCATGGGCCGCTTCTTTGGAAAGCGTCTCGCCGTGTCGACTGCTTTTGCAGCCGTATTGTCTCTCGGCGCAGGTGTTATGGTCGATCGCAGCATGGGCCCAGGAGGGGGAACCTACACCTACTCGCTCCTTTTCTTTGTCGGTTCTTTTGCAGGATTTTGGGGTGTTTTTGCCTTATCAAAGGTTCCAGAACCCAAAATGGTGAGTCATCAGCTCGAACGACTCTTCCCTATGATGAAAAAGCCTTTCAAGGACAAGAACTATCGTCGCCTCATCATCTTTCTAGCGACCTGGAACTTTGCTGTGAATCTTGCGGCACCATTCTATACGGTCTACATGATCAAAGAACTGGGAATGTCCCTCGGCTGGATTATCGGACTCTCGGTGATGAGTCAGGGCATCAATGTTCTCTTCTTCAACATCTGGGGCAAGCTAGCCGACCGCTTCAGTAACAAATCCTGTCTCACGGTAGCGGGCCCACTCTTTATCATCGGCATTGGTCTCTGGCCCTTTTTAACAATGCCAGAGCCTCACATCCTAACCATTCCGTTGATCATACTCATACACGCTCTTTCCGGAATCTCAACCGCCGGCGTCACCCTTTGTTCCAGTAACATCGCGCTAAAATCTGCGCCTAAGGGCCAAGCGACAGTCTTTCTCGCAACGAACGCATTGGTCAACGGCATTGCTGCCTGTATCGCGCCGATTCTCGCGGGCGCCTTGAGCGATTATCTGCAGAACGAACAATTAAAACTGGATCTCGTCTGGCATTCGATTGCCATGAACAGTGATCGCTTCAATATTTCCGCATTGGATTTTAAGGGTACTGATTTTCTCTTCGTCTTTGCTTTCATCGTCGGACTCTACGCAATCCATAGACTTTTGGCTGTGACCGAAGTTGGCGATGTCGAGGAACGAATCGTGATCACCGAGCTCTATCATGAGACAAGACATGCTCTGCGCTCCGTTGCAAACGTCGCAGGCATTCGGCACATGACCTATTTTCCGTATGCAATCGTTGTCGGTGCGCTTGACCAGAGTAAGAAGAGTCTGCATCACATCCGCCGCCGGGTCCGTCGTCCTCCGCGGCCCCAGCACCGACGAACCTGATCTAGACTTGAGTGTTCTGGCCCGCTGCGGGCCTTGCTTTACTGAGCCACTGCGTAAATTGAGGAGCCGGCAATGCTCCTGATATTCTCTGCGCTTCCATGCCTCCAGTAAAGACGACGAGTGTGGGAATTCCCCTCACTCCGTACATCGCTCCTGCCTGCGGATCAGCCTCGGTGTTCACTTTCACAAATACAAACTCTTGGCCGAATTGTTTGGAGACAGCTTCATAGGTTGGAGCAAAGGACAGACAGGGCCCACACCAAGGCGCCCAAAAATCCACGACGATCGGCTTATCGGAAGCCTGAATGAGATTGGGCAAAGATTTGGAATTCTGATCCACGATCGCACCGTGAAAAGGCAAAGCGTTTTTGCACGATCCACATTTAGGTCCCTGGCCGATGCGTTCGAACGGCACGCGATTCACAGATCCACAACTATTACAGGCTACCCAGGTCTTTTCCATAAGTCCTCCTCCAAGCTCAAATCCTATTTTCAGCAGTTTTTGAATAGGTCCGCAAGTCATCAATCCCATTGACGAAGACTGCAATTTCCTCAATCCCTTCAGAGCATTAGGGTTTTTGGGAAAAAACAGTAAAGTTTCCGGGCTTTTGTACCGATTTTAAAGCTGAACATTTAGCATTGAGCGGTGGAATCCATGAGCGCAAACGAATCCTTCAAAAAACCATTCGTAACGAGCACAGTGCTAGGCCTCAGCCTTTTAGCCTACGGGCTTTCGAGCTGCTCGGCGCCACCGATCGCTCCACCCAAATATAAAGTCGGGGATCAGGAAGCCAATCCCGGAGTTCAGCCAACCGATCCCGTTGACCCAGTCGATCCCGTTGATCCCGTGGAACCGGTCGTTGATCCGACTGATCCCGAAAAACCAACGACAGATCCGGTTAAGCCCACAACCGAACCTAAACCCAATACGCCTGTTGTTCCTGAAGTTCCGGAAGTGAAACCAGTCGTGATCAGCAAAGAGGGCGACGGTCGTTTTGAAATTGGCCCGAACTACAGCGATGCCGCTGAAACGAAGAGTCGCGGTGCCATGAAAGGTTCCTGGAAAGAATTTGATATGAAGGGTAGCGAAAGCATCATCTTCAAAGGCAACTACACTCGTAAAGTGCGAGTCTATCTCCCGCCCAATTTTAAAACGACGACCGAATATCCTTTCATGATCGCCATGGATGCCCAGTATTGGACGGAACCGTTGAAGACGACGGTCGACAATCTGATCGCCGACAAGAAGATTCCGGCGATGGTGGTCCTCTTCGTCGATAACGGTGGGGGAGATTCTCGGGGGAGTCAACGCGGCCTTGAATACGATACCGTCGGCCCTAACAATGCGAAATTTTTTGATACCGAAGTTCTGCCCCGAGTGGCTAAAGAATACAGTGTGAAATTTACAACGAATCCTGAGGGCGGCGGACTCTTCGGTGGTAGCTCAAGTGGTGTTGCCGCATTCACAGGCGCCTGGTTCTATCCTCAGCGTTTCCGAAAGGTCTTGTCCTACTCGGCGACCTTTACGGCTCAAGGCGCTGACAACAACTATCCTGAAGGCGGCTGGGAATACCAAAAGCACATCATCAAGGAATCGGATGTAAAACCTATCCGTGTTTGTCTTGAAGCGGGCCAAAACGATAACAAGTATTTCAATGACACGCTCGTTGCCAACGAGAATACTTATAAGGAACTCGTTGCCAAAGGCTATCACGCCCGCATGCATTACGGAAAAGGTGCCGGCCACGTCGATGGCGGTGTCATGCGACAAACGGTAGCCGAGAACATGATCTGGCTCTGGCGCGATTATCCAAAGGATTGAGGCTGAAATGCGTGTGTTGCTCAAGCTGAGTCTTCTCCTCCTCCCGATGAACGCTTTTGCGGCGAATTACTCCGCCGCGGAGGTTGATGCAGTCCTGACTGCAAATCGTCCTCAGATTCGTAAATGTTTCGAAAGTTTTTTTCAACGCAGCGCAAGCGATCATAGCAAAGTCGACAGCAGCTTCACTCTCGAGCGCGGAGGCAAAGTTATCTCCGCACGAAGTGTATTCAATGACCTGAGTGACGATGCCCTTCGCAGCTGTGTGGAGGGACGTCTTCAGAGCCTCAAATACCCGGCCTTTTCCAACGTGGAGACCGTCACTCTTAAACGGAGTTTCGTCTTTTCGAGAAAAGAACTTGGTCTCAGCAAAAAGCCCGTTCAAAATCCTTAACAACACTCGATGAAAAATTACGAATTGACCTCGTCGATTCCTGGGACCTAATCTCAGCGTAAACCATCACGAGGCGGGTCTTTATCATGGGTGTAAACTTAAGCAGTGGGCTCAAAAATAGTCTTATAGCCATAGCCATGGGCGCAAGCCTTGCGACCTCGCTCCTCGCTCAAAGCCGGGAACCTTCTACGGACACCACAGCCTTCGATCAGCCTTTGACGATTAACCTTAAGGACTTCGCTGCCGAAGGTCAGGCACAGCTTAATGCTGTATTCGGCGATCTTAAACCGGGCCGTATCGTCTTTGACGACGGCTTTGCCTCAAACGGGCCAGGGCTCATCTTTGATCTGGCTCGTCTCTACTACATTGCAGAAATATCAAGTCCTGGCCCGATTCAGCCGAGCGCCTTCCAATTTGTAACCTACTACCTAAGTCCTCAGGGCTATTCCTCAATTGGATTTACCGGATACACGGCAGATGACGATCAGATTGCTTTTCATAACTTTGGTGGGGCCATCGTCTTCAAAGACAGTCTGACTCGCGAAGACGTTGCAGCTAAGCTCGAGGCCTATGAAGCGAAGTATCCCTCTCTGAGTTTCACGTCCTACAATCTTCTGAAGATGATCACAGCCGAAGTGATAGATCGCAATAATCCAACGGCTCAAAACGCAATCGATCAAGCTGCGCTTCTCGCCGAAATCAAAGCCGATCGTGATGTGGCGAGCTGGGAGGATGAAAGCGAATTCTTTCCCATCTCCTACGGCTTTGCAAAGCCGATTGATCTTGGAACGGGCGAGGATAAAGTTTTGGATGTGAATCCCTTGCGATCGATAAGCCTCGGCAGAGGAATCCCTATCACGCTCCCCTCCTGGCCTGCGCCTTTTGGTGAAGGACGGATTCCTAATCCGGAGATTCAGGGTCATCCAACACTTGATCCGATTGAGTTGGGAAGCCGCAAATGACAAGACTTCACGGGCGGAAATTTTAAAAGCCTTCGGGATTACTCATCAGTTTCTGGCTCATCAAAAGAGGATTGGCTGCTACTGACTGCCATATGAGACGGTATTTCCTGAGCTGAAGACGCACGAGAAGGTTTGGTTCTTCCTGGATACGATCCGAGATTTGCTGCCCACAGATTACCGCAGTTTCCTGCACCTGTCTGAGGCTCTCCTCGGTGACAAGATCCTGAGGCGTGATGGTGAGACCTACTTTGATCACAGATTCTGGAGTGAGTTCGCAGAAGCTGATGCTTTTCGTGTAGCAGCGCGGATGGGAATCAAAAGCAAAAGCTTTCAAACCTTCGCAACTGGCATTCTCGCTGGATTGAAAGTAGCCGTCCATTTCCTCTTGCAAACAAGAACGGACTTCATCGCGCCAGAGGTTGCCATCGGCAGGAAAAACTTTTTGATTCACGGAGAGATGGGCGGGAGAGAATTCGAGTGCGCTCAGTTTCTCACAATATTTTTGGCCATAACCAAGCGGGTAGCCCTTAGGTCCGCAGCTCAAACGTTCTTCTTCCACACAAGAATAATATTCGCAGCTGCCGATGAGGCTTGTGCAACGGTCCAGGGGGGCTGGAGCAGAAGCGGGAGCCGGAGCGAAAGCAAATGTCAGAAGAGTGGCTAGGATAATCATGACTTGTCTCGATCAATAGGTTCATCCGTCCCATGCCGGGAGATGCGCCCTATATACGCAGTAAATTCTGAAAAATATAGAGAAAGTGTGAGGAGCAGGCTTTCTTTATAGCTTTCTTATCCCTCCTCGCATTTTCGATCAAATGTGAGGTAACGAGGCGCCGGAATTTGTGCCAGCGCCTTCCATTATCATCGTTTCATCGACCCATTTTGAGTCATCCGGGCAATTGCAAATCCCACGACCACCGCACCTAACGCGAGAAAATAGGGCTGCGTACGAATCGTTTTGTCGAGGCCTCGGCTACGCTCCCTGGCAACCCGGTAAAGATCTTTGGCTTTACCCTGGAGATCCTCCGTATAGGGCAACACGGCCTTTTGCACTTTGGCAGTGATGAGACTCAACTGCCCCTTCAGATTTTGACCTTGATCGTCTTTCGGCGCTTTCATGCTGACTCTGGCGGCCACCTTCGGCTCTCTCTGCGGACGGGATGCGGAATGTTTCCTTGCCTCGGGTTTTTTCACCGAAGCACCTCGGCGCTTGGGTGCGGATTCATCACCCGAGACGAAATCATTCTCGGCAGCGAGTTCACTGTCGCCTGCAAATTCATCGAGCAGAGTGCGATCAATTTCGCTGGTCAGGCTGGAATCATAAGGATCCATATTCCCAAGAGAATCACTAACGGTGAGCATGGAGTCATTACTCTCGTTCAAGAACTCTCCCTCACCTTCCGGTGAATCATAGCTCATTTGATGATTACGATTTTTATTACGTGTCTTTTTATAGCGAGGGTTCTTTTGCATAGTAAACTCCTGGGTTCATTCGTTTGGAGCAACCCCAAAACTGTGCTTTCACTATCCGCAGCAAAGCCTTCGCCTGTAAAGACTTTTACGCGTCAAATGTCCGCAGAGAGCTTGCCCCTCAGGAGCTTGGAGGATAGTTACCGTCCAGACTCCGCTGGCTAAGATCTGCAAAAAGATCCATAATCCCGGCTTTCCGTATCTACTCCAAGGAATGGCTATGTCGTCTGAATTCTTTAGGAATAAATTTGATCCCATTCATGTGCCTGAGGACGGCCCGGGCGCTGCTGAAGCGCCTTATCGTGGCCTTTATCAGATTATGGGTGAAGATAATATTAAGGCTCTTCTAAGAGACTTTTATTTCAAACTTGGTGAATCGCCCATATCCGGAATGTTTCCAAAAGATCTGGAGAAGGCCTCGTTCAAAAGCGCTCTCTTTTTCATCGGACTCCTGGGTGGTCCCCCAATTTATCATGAGACCTTCGGGCCGCCCCGGATGAGAGCGAGACATATGCCCTTCAAAATTACAGCCGATTTTCGCGGCGTATGGCTCCGTTGTTTTTATGAAGTCCTTGAGGATTATCAGAATTACGGAATTCCCATAGAGTATCTAGCAGGCTTTAAAGCCTTTCTCGATGGGTTTTCCGGCTGGATGGTGAATACTGCTCCGCAATCAGAGAGCTGATGCCTTGATCGTCACCACGATCGTTTTGTAGGTTGGAGTATTGCTCCTTTTAACCACACTGCCGATGGGCACGAGGACATTGGCTTCTGGAAAATACGCAGCCGCGTTTTGTTTGGGGATATCATATCGAACGATCATCCACTTCTCAGCGCTGCGCGTTTCCTCTCCGAAGTGACTCGTAATATCCACCCATTGCCCATCGCTCATACCACGCTCGCGGATGTCCTCTTCATTCATAAAGATGACCCGCCGGCCGTTCGTGATACCGCGATAGCGATCGTGAAGCCCGTAAATCGTTGTGTTAAACTGATCGTGACTGCGAATCGTCATCAGCATTAAGGCGTATTTAGGAATTTTTACTTCCGGCAAGGCAAAGGTCGAAAACTGGGCTCGGTTGCTTTCTGTATTGAAGACCAGCTCATCCCGCGGAGCATGCGGCAGATAGAAGCCGCCCGCCTTCCTCACGCGATTATTATAGTCGGAAAATCCGGGAATCACGTTTTCGATGTGACTCCTGATCTTGTCATAATCATCTTCGAGCGCCTGCCAATCGACCCGACTCGCTTTAAAACCGTCGCTTGCAAAGGTGGCTTTGGCGAGGCCACAGACAATTGCCACTTCACTCTTCTGATGAATCGAACGGGGTTTCAGATTGCCAACCGAGGTATGCACCACACCCATCGAATCCTCTACAGTAACAAACTGAGGTCCGAAGGCCTGTTGATCGATATCGGTTCTGCCGAGGCACGGAAGAATAATGGCTTCCTTGCCGTGAATGAGGTGACCACGATTGAGTTTGGTCGAAACTTGTACGGTGAGGTTCATTTGCCTGAGAGCATCGGCCGTGTAGTGAGTGTCGGGAGTGGCAGAAAGGAAATTGCCGCCCATTCCAAAAAAGATTTTTGCACGCCTTTCGTGCATCGCATGAATAGCTTCCACCGTATCCCAGCCAAAGTCTCGAGGGGGATCAAATTTGAATTCTCTTTGCAGGGAATCGAGAAATTCCTTCTGTGGCTTTTCGTAGATGCCCATCGTGCGATCGCCTTGGACATTACTGTGGCCGCGGACAGGACAAACGCCTGCACCTTCGCGGCCGATATGCCCGCCAAGGAGAAGGAGATTCACAAGTTCCTGGATACAGGCGACACCATTCGTCTGTTGGGTGAGACCCATTGCAAAGCAGGCGATCATTCGTTTGGAATGCATGATGATATCGGCTGCGGCCTTGATATTCGCCCTCGAAACCCCTGCCTGATCCAAAATAAGATCCCAGGAGGTCGCCTTGAGTTCCTCTAGGAAAGACTCATAGCCGCTCGTATAGCGTCCGATGAAATCGAGATTGAATATCGTACCGGGATTTTTTTCCTCTTCATCGAGCATCTCTTTCATGATGCCTTTAAAGACAGCCAGATCCCCGTTGACCTTGACCGGCACATGCAGTGCGGCAAGCGCAGTCCCGCGACCAAACCAATGCCAGAACTCCTGCGGATGAATGAAGGCTTTGACACCGGTCTCAAACAGAGGATTGATGCTGATAATCTTCGCGCCGTTTTTCGCCGCTTTTTGTAGAGCCGTGAGCATCCGCGGGTGATTGGTTCCGGGGTTTTGCCCAATGACGAGGATGCAGTCGGCCAATTCAAAGTCATGCAGCTTCACGCTGCCTTTGCCGATACCGATCGATTCGCTCAGTGCGACGCCGCTTGATTCGTGACACATGTTCGAGCAGTCGGGAAGATTGTTCGTGCCGTAGAGACGAATGAAAAGCTGATAGAGGAAGGCTGCTTCGTTACTTGTTCGGCCTGAGGTATAAAATATCGCCTCGTCGGGACTCTTCAGCGAATTGAGTTCCAGAGCAATGCGTTTAAAGGCTTCGTCCCAGGAAATGGGCTCGTAGTGACTCGCGTTTTCCCGAATCATCATCGGATGAGTGAGGCGACCAAATTTCCCGATTTCGTAGTCACTCATTTCGGCGAGAGCCGCGACGGAGTGTTGGGCAAAAAATTCTGGATCGACTCGCTTGAGCGTAGCTTCCTCGGCTACTGCCTTGGCCCCGTTCTCACAAAACTCCGTTGTCTCCCGGCGATCATCAGGATCGGGCCATGCGCAGCCAGGGCAATCAAAGCCTTTCATCTGATTCAATTTCAGGAGCTCATTGGTGCCGCGGAGAAGGCCGGTATCATCGAGCATGTGCTTCATACTGGAAAGAATCGCAGGCAGGCCAGCGGCCACATCCTTTGGGGGCGAGACCAAGGGACGCGTATGTTCGAGGGGATTCAGTTCGGGCCGCTTGCTCATAGGAACCTCTTGGGTCATGGGACATCCACATCAGAGGAAGTGTATACCTCGAAAAATCGAATTCCAAGCTCAGTCCACCCGCTCAGTGTGAGTGTAGATGTTAAAGCGCCCAGACCGCACGAAGCCGAGCAAAGTCATGTTCGTCTCATGAGCGAGTTCAACAGCAAGGCTTGACGGCGCTCCAACCGCTGCGATGACCCGTATGCCAGCCATCGAAGCTTTCTGCACAAGTTCAAAGCTTACGCGCCCACTGAGCATAAGAATATGCTGGGACAATGGAAGATCTCTGGCAAGGAGAGAGGCCCCAATCACTTTGTCGAGCGCATTGTGTCGACCCACGTCTTCGCGAAGAATTTTCAGCGAAACTTCTTCATCAAAAAGCGCGGAAGCATGAAGACCACCTGTGCTTTCGAAGATATCCTGCGCTTCACGCAGCCGATCCGGGAGAGCGTGAATAGCAGTTCGGCTGACCCGTAGCTTGGCCTGTTCGCGAAAGGGATCATAAAGACTTTTTGAACGCAGCGCCTCGATTGAGGATTTGCCGCAAACGCCACAACTTGATGTCGTATAAAAGTGCCGTTCGAGCTTAAGACTGTCGAGAACCGTATCGTCGGAAACCTTAATCTTGACTATGTTACTGTGTCCGAGATGAGCTTGAATTGGACCACAATGACTTATTTCAAGGATATCTTCCGCCGACTGTATCAGTCCTTCCGTAAACAAAAA
Organism: Pseudomonadota bacterium; assembly: GCA_004193325.1. Lineage (GTDB taxonomy): Bacteria > Bdellovibrionota_B > Oligoflexia > Oligoflexales > Oligoflexaceae > Oligoflexus. The sequence continues at coordinate 10,485 of SEDW01000043.1, forward strand.
GCCGATCGCCAGCTCGAAGTCATGCCCCGGCGTCCGCATGGTAATGGATATGCTTTTCTGCTGCCGGATTCCCTCGTGACGATAATCGAGTCGTATCTCAAGCGGCTCCTCCATCGCCAGACGATCGTCGAAGCTGTGCATACCTCCCTGCTCAACCCTTTGAACAGGCAAGGAAATTATTCCCTTCGCGGGCGATGACATGGATGGATGCATAGAGCACTCTCATGAGGGGATAAGGGGGAGGGAAAAGATTGAAACAATGAATTTTCGAGACTTTTCCTCAGCGCAAACCTTATGTCCTTTTGTTATCGATGGCTAGCGATTTCGGGCGGGAAATTCCCATGCTTTTCGCTAGGCATAGGCCTTGGGAGAGTGCATTCTGAATCGGTGAATCAGCCTTTTCGCACTGACCCACGCTCCAGCACTTAAGGACTAGGCTCGCCATGATCAACGTCAACGAAGCATGGAATCTCCTCCTCTCCCATGTGATCCCACTCAAAGAGGAGTCGGTCGCTCTCGAGCAGAGTCTGGGCCGTGTTTTGACGAATGATCTGAAAGCTGATCGTGATTACCCACCCTTTGATCGGGTGGCCATGGACGGCTACGCCTTGAGCTACGAGAGCTGGCAATCGGGTCAGAGAAAATTTATTGTCCAGGCTATGCAAACGGCGGGACAAAAACCTACAGAGTTGGGCGACGAAAAACATTGCATTGAGATCATGACCGGCTCAGCTCTGCCTCGCCTTTGCGATCTTGTGATTCGTTACGAGGACAGTCGACGGGACGGCGATCACGTCTATTTTTTGGAAGACCTCCAGCTCGAGAGATATACGAATGTTCATCGCAAAGGAATCGACTGTCCCGCAGGACGTTCCTTTCCCGATCGTCTGATGACGCCGCCGCTGGTGGCGTTAGCCGCTTCTTTCGGAAGTCACAGTCTCAAGGTTATTCGAAAACCTCGGATCTCCATTATCGGCACGGGTGATGAGCTCGTCGCCATTAATTTCAAGCCATTGGATTATCAAATACGCGCTTCCAATATTCATGCCATGCGAATGGCTGTGGAGTCACGAGGCCATGAGGTCTTGAGCTCGGAAACGATTGTCGATGAGAGAGACCTCATTCGAACATCAGTGGAAAAAGCTCTGGAGTCCTCGGACATCCTTTTGCTGTCGGGGGGAGTTTCGGCAGGCAAGACCGATTACATTCCAGAAATACTGAAGGCCTGTGGAATCGAGGAAGTATTCCACAAGATCAATCAGAGACCGGGTAAACCTCTTTGGTTCGGGCAAAGCAAATCAGGAAAGACCGTATTCGGTTTGCCTGGCAATCCCGTCTCGACTTTAATTTGTCTCTATCGCTACGTGCTTCCCTACATAGAAGCTGCGCAAGGCCGAAAACACATTCAACGCCCCATGGTGAAACTCGTTTCGCCTCGCCCTAAAAACAGCGCACTCACATTTTTCCAGGCAGTAAAAATTTCTTACGGCGATGACGCTGTGATTCGGGCTGATGCAGCCCTACACAATGGTTCGGGAGATTTTGCATCACTGAGCGGTACCGATGGCTTTGTCGAAATTCCTGGGGAACTCGAACCGAACTACAATCCGAAACAAACTATTTTTCCCTTCTATTCCTGGTGACAAGATGTTGACTCATATCGATGCTGAAGGCCGGCCCACTATGGTGGACGTCAGCGACAAACAGGTTACAGCGAGACAGGCGACGGCACAGACCACAATTCTTCTTCCGAAAGAGGTTGCGGCTCAGCTGATCGGCGGCGATATCATGACGAAGAAAGGTTCGATCAAGTTCGAGAGTCGATTCGAAGAGGATGGGAGCCGGCTGATCTTGAGCTGCACGGTTAAGAATATCGCTAAGACCGGCATCGAAATGGAAGCACTTACAGGAGTAAGCGTGGCAGCACTCACGGTCTACGACATGTGTAAGGCCCTCTCGCATGAGATGGTGATTGCCGAGACCAAGCTCATGGCTAAGAGCGGAGGAAAACGAGATGTCCAAAAATCCTAAACGAGCTACTTATCATTTCCATCCATTGGAAATAAGTTTTGTCGGCTTCTCCAACACGGGCAAGACCACTCTCGTCACCCGCCTGATCCAGGCGATGTCGAATAAAAAAAGACTGGCCTACGTGAAGAGCGATGCCCATCGATTTGAAGTGGACTATCCTGGCAAAGATAGTTTTCGGGCAACGGAGGCTGGAGCTCAGAGCTCTTACATTTCAAACGCCGAACATTTTGCCTGGATGGGAAACGGCCAGTTGCCTCTCTTCAGTCAGAAATCCATCTTTCTCGACTATGATGCGCTCTTTATCGAAGGCCACAAAGCGCTCAACATCGACAAGTTCGTCCTGCTTGATGGAGCTCAGGAGATTTTTGATACACTCCCAGAAGACTCCCTCGCCAGCACACTCGCCTTTATTGGCGAGACCGAAGCTCCTATCCATGCCCTACCGATTGACAGGCCTTATTTTCAGCGCGATGCAATTGCTGAGATTGCAGACTTCATCGAAGCTCACTGGCAGAAAAAAATCATGGCCCGCCCGCTTCATGCCCTCGTGCTCGCTGGTGGCTTGAGCAGTCGCATGGGTCAGGACAAAGGCCACATTCGATATAGCGGCAAGGCTCAGGCGATAAAAGCCTTTGAGTCTCTCGAGGAGCTGGGTCTGCCGAGCTTTATCTCTCTTCGAGAAGATCAGTGGAGCGCTGAGGAGAGAGCAGACTATCCGCTTATCTATGATCAATTCCGTAATTTGGGGCCGCTGGGCGGGATTCTCACGGCGATGTCGCAAGCTCCGGATGCGGCCTGGCTTGTCATCGCCTGCGACCTCCCTCTTCTAAGCCAGGAAACACTCGAGAATCTCCTGCAGCGGCGCAATCCCTTTAAGCTCGCCACGGCTTATCGTTCCACGACCGATCAGCTTCCTGAGCCGCTCTGCGCGATTTACGAGCCTGCGATTCGGATGAGACTCTTCGAAGCTTTGGGTCTCGGACTTTCCTGCCCCAGAAAAGTTCTCATCAATTCCAACAGCGAGATACTCGAGCCCTTCGATCAGATCAGTCTGACGAATGCCAATACCCCTGACGATTACAAAGCCATCATGTCTCAGATAGAGGAGGCTCGCCTATGAGTCGTGACATCACCGTTCGTTATTTTGCGTCACTCAAAGAAAAAGCCGGGCAATCGAGCGAAGCTCTTAAGACTTCGGCCGTCACCGCCAGCGATCTTTACCGCGAGCTCAAAGAGCGCCACGGCTTTCCTCTGGACGAGCAGCATCTGAAAGTCTCGATCAACAGGGAATATAAGCCTTTTACAACGGCAATCAGCTCGGGCGACGAGGTTGTGTTTATCCCACCGGTCTCGGGAGGTTGATATGTTTCAGGTCAGCGGCGAATCGATCGATACCATCGCATTAAATGCCTCTCTCGAAAATCACGGCGCAGGAGCTCTGGTCGTCTTTGAAGGCCGAGTTCGTAAACAAAACGATGGCAGGCGTGTCGATCGATTGGAATATGAGCTCTTCGAAGAACTCTGCGTTGCCGAAGGCGAGCGCATCCTGGACGAAGCGCGTGCCCTTTTCCCTATTCTCGAGGTCACAGCCATTCATCGTTATGGCCTCCTGGAACTAGGTGATGTCGCCGTTTGGGTTGGCGTTCTGAGTGCTCATCGAGGCGCGGCTTATCAAGCGTCCCGATTCATCATTGATTCGATCAAAGCGCGCTGTCCGATCTGGAAGAAGGAATATTACGTCGATGGACCGACCGAATGGGTGGGTTGTCCGACCTGCGAAAGTCACGCCGTTTCCTACGATAAAGTATTCAGTCGGCAACAACGATTGATTGGCAACGGTGGTCAGAAGTCGTTAGCTGATAGCCGGGTCCTGATCGTTGGAGCGGGTGGGCTCGGTTGTCCGGCTGCTCAGCAGCTGACAGCAGCTGGAGTTGGCTATTTGAGACTCTGCGATGGCGATAAGCTTGATGCATCCAACCTCCATCGCCAGACTCTCTACAGCTATCATGATGTGGGATCTTACAAGGCGGTTCTTGCTAAGAGAAGACTCGAAGACCTGCACCCCTTCACCAAAATTGATGCGATCACTCAGGACTTCACGCCTCGCAATGCCGACTCTCTCTTGGAAGACATCGATCTCGTTCTCGATTGCACGGATAACTTTGCCGCCAAATATCTGATCAATGACCGCTGCGTGGCCGAAGGTATTCCCTTTGTTCAGGCCAGCATCTTTCAAAATGAAGCCCAACTCTTTAGCTACCGCCCGAAGGAAAGCGCTTGCTTTCGCTGCACACGTCCTCTTCAACCACCCGCAGACTGTGTGGAATCCTGCACCGACGCTGGAGTTCTCGGCGCCGGCACATCCATTGTTGGTTCGTGGCAGGCGATGGAAGCGATTCGAGTCATCCTCAATCAGAAGTCGGTCGCTGCCACGAGCACAATTCATTTTGATCTCGAAAATGCGGATAATTTTGCGGTGAAGCGAACTATCGATCCTCACTGTCCAGCTTGCGGCCCCATCCCACAGGATTTTATTTACGAAACTCCGGAGCTAGTGGAAGAGGGAGAAGCGGATTATGCAACGCTCAAAGCCATGAATGCCGTTTGGGTGGATATCCGCGAAATTAACGAGTCGGACTTAGCTTTGGACGATGCCATCCGCCTGCCTTTAAGCAGTCTCGATCGCAGCTTTTTCACCAGGACTCATGCTCCGATTGTCGTTTATTGTGCCAAAGGCCATCGGAGTCGCGCACTCCTCAAAGAGCTGCGGGCCAAAGGTCTCGCTCATGTGATGGCATTAAAGGGTGGCTTGGCTCAGGTAAAAGCGGACGGTCACAAACATCGGCATTAGCCGCCGATACTCGCGAGCTGGGGCGTGGTTCCAAAATTATCGTCTTTCAGAAAGTGGGAAATCTTCTTGGTGGAAAGTCGCTGCAGGATAGTGAGTTGCAGCTCTTCCATCTGCGAAGGATTTTGCAGGAGATGCCTTACCGATTCCTGCCCATCACCGAAGAGACAAAGCTTTAATTCTCCACGACAGCTGATGCGAAGTCGATTGCAGCCGTCGCAGAAATTTTTAGCATAGGGCGTAATAAAGCCCAGGCGCCCTTTGTAATCAGGATGCGCGTATTCCTCGGCCGGTCCACCCACACGATTGCGTGGGATGAGATTCCAGCCCTGATCGATCAACTCCTGCGACAGCACGTCTGCCCGAACATGATGCTTCTCAAAATAGGCTTTGTTATCCCCGGTACGCATGAGTTCAATGAAGCGAATGGTGACAGGAGCATATTTTACGTACTCAAGAAAGTTCTGCATCTCTTCATCATTGATGCCCTTCATGAGTACTGCGTTGACTTTGACTTTCAAACCTTCGGCGAGCGCGGCGTCGATGCCGTCGAGCACGGCCTGGTTGGTCTTTTGTCCCGTGACGATCGCAAATTTTTCGGGATTCAATGAATCGAGGGAAATATTCGCAGCTTTGCAACCCGCAGCCGCGAGCCTTGGCGCGAGTTGTGCGAGGCGATAGCCATTCGTTGAAATAGCTACCTGATCGATGCCTTTCACGGCCGAGATAGCCGAAATAATATCGACGACATCCCGCCTTAGCGTTGGCTCTCCGCCGGTGATCCTCACCTTTTCCACGCCGAGACCGGCAAAGGCCGTGGTGAGATTAATAATCTCGTCGAGATTGAGGGGCCGATCCAATGCGGGATCGATGCAGTTGCCGTTAGGCAGACAATAGGAGCAACGAAAGTTGCAGCTATCGGTGATCGACAGGCGAAGGTAGCGAAATTTCCTTTGATAACTATCAACCAGACTCGCCATAACCGCCTCCTCATCTCTCTGCATTCCGCACGGATCTCGAACAGAAAATTACGCCAATTTTGCTAACCTAAACAGGCTTGCCTTCGACATAATGAGGCTCAGCACCCAAAGCCGCAAGCCTTTAAGCTTTCGAATGGTGCGCATCGGTTTCCAAAGTCGATTGGAGAACCTTTCTAAACCTTCCCCAAAACCTTGAATTTTTTGGCAACTCTTGCTCCTTCAGTGCCCCTGCCTTGGAAATTGTCCGTAGTCTTCACCACCCTCTTCCCGTATAAAATCCGAATCGAACCCAGACAAAGGATGCCTGCAATGAAAATCTCGCTTTTGTCCAATCGCTCCTCGTTCCTCTCTTTCGGTCTGGCCTTAAGCTTCGCCTTTGCTCCCCTGGCTAAAGCTGAGGACCTCACTATCGCTGCCGCTGCAAGTCTTCAGGATGCTCTGGCTGATATGAAAGCCGATCTTGAGAGAGAACTGCCAGGTACGACTGTTCGTGTGACTGCGGGCGCTTCAGGAACGCTCCAGCAACAAATCGCTCAAGGTGCACCGATCGATATTTTTCTTTCCGCTGCCAATCGCCCGATAGAAGAGCTGGAGAAGCTCAAACAATTGAGTCCAGGCTCGGCTAAACAGTTTCTGGCTGGAGAGCTTGTTCTCATCGCACCAAAGGCCAGTAGATTGAAATCACTTAATGAACTTAATTCGGCCTCAGTGAAACGTGTGGCTATCGGAGAGCCGCGTAGCGTTCCTGCGGGCGACTACGCACTTCAAGCTCTGACGTCTCTCAAACTCGAGACTGCGCTAACACCGAAGTTCCTCTACGCGAAAGATGTGCGTCAGGTCCTGAGTTACGTCGAGCGTGGTGAAGTCGAGGCTGGCTTTGTCTATAAGAGTGACCTCGAGAGCGTAGCCGGCAAATCCGTGCGACTCGTGGAGACTCTCCCAGCCAGCAGTCATAAGCCAATCCGCTATACAATGGCCGTTGTAGCCGCGAGCAAAAAGCAGGAATCCGCCAAAAAGATCCTCAACTATTTTGAGAGTCAAAAGGCAGCTGTGATCTGGACCAAATTTGGTTTCAATCCCCTGACTGAGAAGTCGGCGTCGGTTGAAAAGGAAAAGTCGAGTGCTCCCAAGTGATTTCTCGCCCCTCTGGCTGTCGCTGCAAGTAGCCGGCTCAGCCACGATCGGGACTGCAATTCTTGGAACGATATTGGCCCGTCTCATGATGGGCCTTTCTTCTCGTCGCCGAATCCTCCTCGAGACGCTCATTCTCTGTCCTATGATTCTGCCGCCGACCGTTGTCGGTTATGTCCTCATGGTCTTTCTCGGGCGCAACGGACCCTTTCAGTTTTTGAGTTCCAGTGGATTTCTTTTTACCACTACAGCCGCGATCATCGCAGCCATCACAGTGTCACTCCCTCTGATGTATCTGAGCGCGCGAGCGGCTTTCCGTAGCGTCGATCGACATCTCGTCGATGCTGCGGCAAGCTTTGGCGCTTCGCGGCTCAAAAGCTTTCTCACGATCCAGATTCCTCTGGCCATCCCGGGTCTTAGCGCTGGTATTCTTTTAAGTTTTGGACGTGCTCTTGGTGAGTTTGGAGCGACGCTTATGGTCGCCGGGAATATTCCAGCTGTGACCCAGACCTTGCCTATTGCTCTCTACTTCGACGTTGAAGCAGGGAACTATTCTAGGGCCTGGATGTGGACGGGGATCGCCTTTGTAACGTCGGGACTGATCATTGCCTTGATCAATGTTCTGAGTGAGCCTAAGAAAAACTAAGGCCAACCCGAAGGTTGGCCTGATTCGTAAGTCTTACCAGATCTTGACGATATCTTTCGGGTCGAGAACCATTTTATCGCCTTTTTTGCAGGAGAAAGTCTCTGCGAAAGCCGGCTGGTTTTTGACCTGCTCATTCACGCGGGCGATGCCGAGCGAGTGAGGATCCGTCTTAAGCTTTTGCTCCTGGTACTTCGGTCGCTCCACGGAACACCAAACGCGGGCATACTGAGTGAAGAATGCTTTTTTCTGTTCGATCGTGCCTTTGCCTTCTGGGAAAGCGGCTCGGTAGGCGAAAGTCACACCCGTGAGGTCACCGATGTTTTCGCCGAGAGTGAGCTTGCCGTCATGGCCAATCTTATTAAACTGAGCGATAAATTTCTTACCGCGAGCCTGGAAGTTTTTAACATCTTTGTCCGTCATCCACTGACGAAGCTTGCCATCGGCATCCATTTGCGCGCCTTGATCGTCAATCCCGTGACCCAGCTCATGACCGATGACAGCACCGACCGCACCGAGATTGGATTCAACGGACAGACTTGGATCATAGAACGGATACTGAAGGATACCGACCGGCATCACGAACTGATTGTCTTCTGGAGAATAGTAGGCGTTGATGGTCAACGGTCCCATGTACCAGCGGTTACGATTGCGTTTCGTTTTCAACTCTTCGAACATACGGACCTGGAAAGCCTGGCCAAGTTTTTCCGCGTTAGCGATCGGGTGATCGATCGTATAGGCGACTTTTGGATTGAAATACCAGTCATCTTCCGTCTGTGGTTTGACGAGCTGAAGCTTGGCTTTCGTCATCTTCTCAATCGCACCTTTGCGACCTTCTTCCGACAACCAGTCATTGGTCTTCACGCCTTCGATAATCGAGGCACGAACTTTTTCCGCCAGGGCAATGAACTTCTCTTCGGGAAAATTCGGGAACACGAGAGGAAGCACTTCCGCATCGATCTCTTTTTCGTAACGGTTCATGACCATGATTGTGCAGCGTTCATCACGACTCGGACGACTGTCCGGACCACCCAAATGCTTCTTCTCAAAGTCGAACGACGCCTTGAAGAAATCCGGATAAGCGTCATCCATCAGGTTGTTGAGGCTTTCAAAAAGGTAAACCGCTTTGAGATCATCCAGCTTTGCCGAACCCAGTTCTTTGTTGAGGAAAGCGTAGGTTTTGGGAACAGTGTGTCGAATTAGAGTGTTGTCAGGAACCTTCGCAATCAAAGTCGACATTTTCAGATTGGGGTAGGTCTTCAGCAACTGCTCTTTGGTGATGCTGCTACGTTTGGTGTAGAGATCACGCATTTCCGCCGGCAGAGGATCGACTTTGGCAAAAGCGGTTTCCAGCTTGATCACCGCAGCAGCCCTGGCCTTAGGATCTTTCTCGCCAATCGTCTTGAAGAAGAGCTGAAGGACTTGATCGTAATCCTTCGTCACAGCTTTATTCGAATAGTAAGAACGCTCAGGGAGCGTCTTCATGTTCGCAAAAATCGCGAAATCGTTGATCTCAGGATTATCGAGATTCACCAGGCTATCGACGCCAATGAGACTTGCGCGGCCCTTTTCATCCTGACGTATCAGATAGTCTTGAAATTCCTGATTCGTTTTGATCGCCGCGAGTTCCGCGACCGTTTCCTTCACTCGCTCCATCTCTTCGACTTTACGCGCATCGGGATTCATACAGGCGTTATAGACGGTTGCCAGAGAATCCGAACGCTCAGAGAGCTTTTGATTGGCTGTCTTCTTTGCGCCGATATCTTTGAGATAAGCCTTTTTCTTCTCGAGAAGCCGCTCGTGCGAATCCGAGAAGGAGAACGTGTGCTGACTACGATCATCGCGCAGTTTGAAGCTGCTGTTCACTTTCGAACAGGCGTATTCATAAAAGTTGTCGCAGGGATTGATCTGCTCGTTCACTGGAAACTCGCGGCGATCAGGAATGCTGCTCGACGGGACGCCATTAGTGGCGGGCTCAGCGGCTAACAATGCCGAACTGAAGAGCAGGCCACTCAGCAGAAAACTAGGGGAAGGTCGCATGGATAAACTCCTCTAAAAAAGTCTGTCCATTCTAGCCAATTCCTTTGCCAGGTCGACAAGAATTCGTAACGGGTCGTATAGACCCAGTATAAATTCAGGAAGCATTCACTATCTCGTCGTGATCAATATCTGTTAGAACTATGGCAACCACCAAACAGATCGAGAGGAGCCCGCGAATGTTGACGCTTCATCAATTCATACCGAATCCGAAACGCCCGGACGTCAGCGTATTCTGCTCAAAGGTCGAGATGTTTCTGAAGAATTCTGAGATCATCATCCGCCATCTTTCGGAAAAGTATAAGATCGACCCTGAGCCTGGCCTGACTCCCGAGCAAAAGTCGATTTCCTTCATGATCCGAAAGACTCTTGAAGAACATCTCTACTTCATCGTTTTGCACACGCGTTGGATCGATCCTCGCGGCTGGTCTGTCGTCAATGGACTCTTCTTTGGGAAACTGCCCGCGCCCCTCAAGCTTGTCGTCCCACACATAGTCAGGCGTCAAGTGGCGAAAAGTCTTCATCTGCAGGGAATTTCCCGCCACGACTCCGCCGAGATCAGCCGTCGTGGTCTGGAAGTTCTGGAGAAACTCGCTCCTTTCGTTGGCAAATCGGACTACATCTTTGGTGACGAACCAACCCTCGTCGATTGTGTGGTTTTCCCCTATCTATGGGGTGTGATCCATTTCCCCAGCGACAATGATTTAAAGGTTGCCGCCAAGGCCAACCCCAACTTTGTCTCCTACGTGGACCGCATCATCAAACGCTACTACAACTGATCAATCGCTTTAGTCTGGAGACGTCATGACTCGAGAATATTCGCCAGAAACGCTTTGCAACCACCCAAAGTTTGATCCGCTGCCGACCGACAACCACCCCCTCACGCCGCCTATCTATCAAAGCGTGAAGTTTGTGATGGACGATTTCAACGAACTCAAAAAAGTGTTCCGCGGTGAACGAGAAGGCTATTTCTACAGTCGAGCCAGCAACCCGACACTCGTGGTCCTCGAGCGCTTGCTGGCTCAGCTCCAGGGTACCGAAGCCGGCCGGACCATGGCCAGCGGTGTGGCCGCGGTCACCAACACGCTCCTTGCCCTTTTGCAAAGTGGCGACCGTCTCATTTATTTCCTGGAATCCTACGGGCCATCCCGCGCCTTTGCCGAAGGCACTCTCAAAAAATATGGTGTGATTGTCGTTAAGCTTTCTCTGGATGATCTCGAAGGGATCAAGCGGGAGATGGCGGTTCCCGGCACAAAGGCTGTCCTCTTCGAATCGGTGACCAACCCTCAACTCAAGGTGGCCCCGCTCGATCTCATCCATGCCGAAGCCAAAAAGCACGGGGTCATCACGCTTCTTGACAATACCTTCGCGGGATTTCAATCCTGGCAAAAGTGGCCCTTTGACCTCTATATCCATAGTCTAACGAAGTATGCGAGTGGTCACGGCGATGTCATGGGCGGGGCAGTCCTCGGCTCAGAGAAGCTTTTAAAGCAGCTCGACAAAACTCTTCTCAATCTTGGGGCCACACTCGATCCTCATGCCGCTTATCTCATTCAACGTGGACTCAAGACCTATCATCTCCGTCGTCGCGCTCAATGCGAGAACTCACAGATTCTCGCCGAATGGCTCGAGGGCCACGAGGCAGTGGAGAAAGTCGTTTACCCTGGATTAAAAAGCCATCCCCAGCATGCCTGGTTTGCGGAAAACTTCGATGACTTTGGTTCGATCATTTTCCTCAGGCTCAAGGACAAAAAGAAAAACATCGAAGACGTTGTCACTAAAGGCGAACTCTTTATGATGACGGGCAGTCTGGGTTCCACCGAATCCCTCATCACCCCGGCGCTGTTCTTCTACGCCAGCGATCTGACTCCAGCCGAACGCGAACAGGCCGGCATTGATGCCAGCTCTATTCGTCTATCGATCGGTATCGAGAATTCCAAGGATTTGCTATTGGATATGAAACAAATCCTAGCCTGATCAGGCCGATGCAGAGGGTGCCGGATGCTCAGGCATGGCACTCTTTGCAAACTTCACTGCCGCGTATTCATTCGTTGTCGCAAAAATTTCACTGCCATCGTTTCTACCGATCCGGCTCACCTGGAGCAGACCCGGAGTTGTTTCGAGCAGGACTGTGATTCTGGCAAACGTGCTAGCGAGGACCTGTCTGAGATTGCTCATCGCATTCTCGAACTCGGCATCATTTCGCTGCGGAGCTTCCCGCATATCCACGACGATTCCATACTGCCGATGATGATCATCGAGCATCGCGATAATACAATCATTACTCGCTACCAGTTCATCGAGAGAGGAAACCGGTATAGGAGTGCGCCTTAGAATAATCACCCGCTCATCGGCATGCTCTTCGAACGACCAATAGCTATCGGAAAGACGAATCTCCGCCTCATCCACTTCGAGCGGCACCAGTTCGCAGGGAGTTTCCTCGATGCAGCCGCCGATCATGGTAAAGACTGCGTGCATCTCGTGGTAGTAGCTCTCAAACGCCACGGGAACCCTCTGCAATTCGGCAATCATGCGCCAGGCCCCTTTCTCAAGCGCATCCACTTCGAATTCCTCAAAGACCTTCACACCGCGTTTCAGACATTCTTTCACCTTCTGAATCAATTCCAGATCGATGCTTTCGATTTTGTCACAGGCATGGAGAAAAATATCCCTCGTGTGATCTTCGAGCTCCCCCATGACGAGCTGCTCGAGCATTTGATTCATCTTGATACCGAGGGCGGTTGGAAATTTGGCATTTGGAACGTCGTGAATTGCATTCATGACGTCCTTCATCCAATGGGATTTTCCACTGGACATGCCCCGCGTCAGATCCCAGAGCTCGATGAAAGGCTTGCCGCCGAGTTCATTTGCATAGGAACTGATAAAGCGCTGATGGGTCTCGATCGCGCGCTGAATCTTATAAGGAGTGCGTTCGGTCGCCAACTCGCCTCGTGTCGTCACGGTCACCTGCAGCCCCTGGTCGAGGCGCAGGGCGTTTTCCATTTCCGTCACGAGATAGAGTATCCCGACCCATTTGCGATAGAGGGCAGAAATTGAAATGATCGATGAGATCGACCCCGGCATTTCCACAACTCGGGAATGGCCACGGAAATCCAGGGGACGAATGACTCCCACTTCATACATATCGCGCATCGCTTCAATTTCCGAATGACCGATATGCACCTTATTGAAAGCCTGCGTCGCATCAAGTCCACAGTAGTGGAGCAGGGGCACCTTGCCTCCGGGATGAAGGCTTAGGAAATCTGTAAAATCATAAACCACCGAATCGATGATCATCCAATAACCATTTTCGTCACGATTGTTGTCGACGATGTCACTGACGTTGAACTGTTTACGCTCAGTATTCCAGGAGCGTGCGTGAGTAAAGATCTCTTGCATGAAGCGGCCCTCGGCCGCAATCTTCGCCAGATGTTCCTGAGAGGCGCGTATCTTGGCTGATTCGCTCGTCTTATCCTCAAAAAAACGGGCGAAGGTATCACGGAGCGCGTCGAGAATGACCTTGGCAAAACGGGTTCGGCCGCAGATGTAGAGGTAGGCCTCCTCGCCACCTTCTTCCTTTTTCTGGAGCATACGCCAGAGTTTTTCCGCTATTCCATCCTGCTGCAAAAGCTCTTGGATGTGCATTCTCGGAGTTTCGTCATAACGAAATTTTCCGTGGGTCTTTGTAGTGCGTTCAAAAACGGGTCGACTGTCCTCTCGCGTGAATATGACATCGAGATCGAGCAAACCATGAGCGATGGCTGGTAGGAGATCCTCTTGATAGTAGAAGTGTTCGCGAGACGCGAGGCTGAGTAGGAGCCAGTTCTTGCCTGAATCTTTCTGCTGCATGCGGCTGGCAATAAAACTACGGAACGGCGCGAGCCCTGTACCCCCACCGATCATGATGATAGGCACTGAGGGATCATGGGGCAGACTAAAACGCGGCGGATGATCGATAATGATCGATACCGGAGACTGGCGCCCATGGCTCGTTGCAAGAAAGTTTGAAGCCGTTCCAAATCGCTCACGATGCCGCTCATCCGGATGTTCCTCCTCGCGGTAACGCAGACGGCCTACCGTCAGGTGAATTTCGCTCGGGACTTCGTTATGTTCCAAACCGGAAGAAATTGAATACATGCGAAATTGTTCTGGTGGCAAAATCCGGGCGATATAACTCGCCTCGTGATATTGACTTCGCCAGAGGCAGCTCGGATCCATTCCATCTCTTTTGAGAAGGGCGATGAGATCGCTCAGCTGCCATTGCGCGGTCGTTTGATTTTTGATTGCGCAGGCCAGGATCGGGTTTTGCGAAAGCGCATGAAGGGCCTCGGCCACGCGTGGCACGACCGGCCTCAGCTTAGCGAAGCGGAGAAAGGTGCGAAGATCGATATGAGTCGTCTGCTCATAGCCAAAGCGGAGCTGCACAGCTTTGAGCCATTCTTCTGTGAGTTGAATCAACTCTTCGCCGCTCGCCTCCAGGGCATCAAGCGTATGATCGATCAGATGGTCGGAGTTTTCAGGGAGAATACCGCAGCGATCGCCAGGCCGGTAAAAGATCCCGCTGTCGCTGATATCGATCACCACATGTTTCACGCTTTCACTCGCGGATAGATGAGTCTGACCCACGGATTTGATGAGACCGTAATAGCAGCGAGGCGGAAAACGCTCAGTCCTCTCCATACGCGAATACTCAAGTTCCATATCGACCTGTTCCCAGGTTCTTTCCTTAAAGAGACCCGAGAATCCACCAATGGTCACGTTACGACCTACTTTAAATGCGGTCTCAAGGTAGCCATAGACCTTGGCTCGATGCCGCCCGAGGAAACCGTTGCTCCCGGCGTACATGGCGAAGGTTTCCCGAAAGATTGCGGAGAGACTGGGATCATCCTTTTCCGCCACCCATTCGGAAATAGACACTGATCCTACCGCACGAATAAATTCCTGCCAGAAATGTGGATAACTCCCTCTCAGACTCTTGATCTCTTTCCCTAGGATCGTTTCAAATTTGACCCGACCAAAGTAAACATCGAGGAGATTGAAGATAGGAGAGGATGTGCCGCTCGGCCCTTGAACTCCGGCTTTGAGAGGCACAGCGAAGGGAGCCACGGTCTTGGCCCAGGTCACAGCATCAACGAAGCTATGGCTCGCAGCGTTGGGATTGATCTTAGGCAGAGATTCATAAACCACGGACTCAAAGGCATCGAGAATAATCTGCAGCTCTTGGCACACAATGGCGACGTCGTCTCTTCGCATCGCGTCGTGACTACGGGCTATGGCGCCCAGCACGGGAGCGGCCTGCGCAAGAATTTCAGTTTGAGTGAGATAGAAAAATCGCTCTTCTTTGTTGCCGACAGTTGGAATCAGTAGATCGAGGTTTTCGACACGCAAGGGGTCGGCAGCCAGAGGGTCAAGCATTCGCCAGTTGTAAACGATGAGATCAATGTAAGACAGGACTTCCTGCTCTCGACCCAGCCGTCTTCTCACATCAGACCAAGGCCGAGTCAGACATAGAGGAATGTCTGTGGCAGCAGTGGTCTCCACATAGTTGTAAGCGTGGGTCATCATTGCGAGCAAAGCGGCCGCCCTTAGGAGATAACTGTCTCCGAGGAAATCCTCGCTTGCATCGAGCACGGGCATCCTATCGATCACTCGTCTCAATTCCAGACTTCGATAGAGTCTTGGCAGATCGGCTGCCACTGCGTCCCAGGCTTTAAAAGCCTCCGGCATGGATTGCTTCGGTGGAAGCTTCGGCATAAATCCATGCGAATGAGACAGGAAACCAAGATTTTCATGACCCAAAAATTTATTGGTGGCCTCGGCAGTTTCCAGCACCTGAGAGGCTGTCGATTGGCTCGCGGCGGAAGCGGATATTATTGTGTTTGGTTTCGATCTCTTTTCGAGACTGAGATCCAAGCGATAATCCATCGCACCCAAAATCTGATACTCGCGATCAAACTCATGCAGATAATTATTGAGATACCGTTTTTGTGCGTGAGTGAGATGACCTTTTTTTATATCTTCAAAACATTCGCTCCCATCGCTTGAATCCATGCGACGGAGAAAAAAGAGGGTCATATCTTTACCGGAGAGAAAATTGCGAAGGTAATGATGCTCCGGCCTCGCATTGCTCATATCGAATACTGCGCCTGCGATCGCCGTCCGATCTCCTGTGAGTTCAGTTGCGCTAAAGACCAGTTCGTTCGGAATATGAAAAAGTCGGAACACTGGCTCAGTCTTAACTTCCTGGCTGCGAAGCTTTCTTTGATAGCGCATATCGAGCCCGGATATGCTAGCCCCCTTGACGAGCAGGTTGAGATAACGGCGAGACGGTTGGTAGCCTTCGCGAAGCTTCTCTGTAATTCCAATATAAGCGTGAGCTTCAACTGTCTGACCGCTATAGGTACAAACGTGAACCTTGGTTCTTTCGTAATTGATACCGACGGCTTCGAGTTGATCGAGTGTTGCTGATGCATTCTCCTCACAACTGTAGAGAACGCCGTGAACATCGTGGCCATCAGCAGGAATGATGTTGCCGGTTCCGCCTTCAATACTGAAAAAGTCAGGAATGTTAAATTTAAGCTGCCAACCTTTGAGAATGGCCGGTTCCGCCGACAAAGGCTCAACACCTTTGGCTTTGAGGGACGCCCCATTCATATTGGAACCATAGCCAAAATAATAAAACATACGCAGCCTCGATCAGAGATTGTGTAATTATCAACTCAGCGAAAATCATCATCTGTCCTGAGATGGCAACAGATGTCGATTCACACTTGGCTTTCGCAGTTCACATTCTTCCACTCGCCACATCATACGTCAAAGCTTCTGCAGCATTATCTGTACGACGCAAGCAAAGATATTGTTTTGAGCAATAGCAGGGTCAAACAATTACGGATGTCGATTTCTTATTCCTCCAATCAAACTGAGTGGAGAAACAAAGTCAAGCGATCTAAAGCCCGCTCTCCGACTAATTCCTTAAGTCGAGTTTTGGATCATTAATGAAAATTTATTTGATGCAGACTTAAAATTGGAGAATCGTGAAGGATTAAAAACTTCGATCGCGGGCTCAGCCTAAGCTTCAGCGAATAAATTTTACACAACCCAAGCAAAGCCAGACCCACTCACGCCAGCGCGTGATGAGCATAAGTTTGTAGAGGACATGGGTAAGATTTGGGTCTACGATGAATGAAGCTCTATTACACGTCATCTTTGACTCATATTTATTTGGCATGCAGCTTATTACTGCAGAAATCACCAGGCTTCGCTAAAAATTTGCAGTTTTTATCTTTCTGCGCTTTCGCCAGACAGGGGTGCGACATTGAGATTTGGTAATAAATTTTATCTTCCCATGTTCTATTCGCTTGTGAGCATTGCCGCTTACTATCTCATTTCGATTAGTCTCGGCTCACAGATCGCTCTGCTCGCATCGTTCCTACTCATCATCCTAACTGCCTTCGCAGCAGGACTCTACGCAGGGCTCGCAGTAAGCATCGCTTGCGCCTCCTTAGCCCTTCTCGAATCCCTACAATCAGGAAGCGTGCTTGCCGTCTCAACACTCGAGATTGCTCTTCTTCTCCTCGGCGGTATCTCTGTGAGCGCCATGGGCGGCCTCTTGCAAAAGTCGAAGCTCGAGCAGAAGAAGGCGGTTCTCAAGGTTGAGCGCCATCAGCGAGGTTT